>CAZLES010000055.1:0-5461 GCA_964558615.1 uncultured Zetaproteobacteria bacterium | reverse complement strand
TTATCAAGGCGCTGTATTTTGGGCTTTTGATTGGCGTGATTTGTACCTTTATGGGACAACGGGCGACACCAACCACCGAAGGTGTGGCCAAGGCGACCACGCAAGCAGTGATGATTTGTTCGGTTATGGTGCTTATTCTTGACTACATTATCACATCATTTTTTCTTTAGGAGATTCAAGTATGCAAGGTTACAAAAAAATAGAAATGCTTGTTGGTATCTTTGTTCTCATTGGTGTGGGTTGTATTGCATGGTTAGCTATTGAGCTTGGTGGCGTTGGTGGCGTTGGCACCAAGGGCTACGCGCTTACAGCTATTTTTGAGGATGCTGGCGGGGTACGCAAGGGTAGCGATGTGCTTTTGGCTGGTGTACCAGTGGGGCAGGTGGAAAGTGTTGTCTTGAAAGATAATGAGGAAGCGAAGATGACCTTGATGATTCATACGGGTGTGCAAATTACCAGTGACGCGACAGTATCCATACGCACCAAAGGTTTGATTGGGGAAAAGTATGTACGTATCAATCAGGGCGCGGAAGAAGATTTTTTGCAGCCAGGTGATGAGTTTGAAGACACCGAATCCCCGCTTAATCTTGAAGACATGATTGCCAAATATATTTTTACTGGAGACGCAAAATGAGCACATTGATGAAAGCAAGGTCAATATGGGTGGTATGTTTTGTATTGTTCGGGCTTGTATCCATGCCTGTGCAGGCCAAGGATGATTCACCAAAACAGGTGGTGGCATCCACCATTCAGGGTATTATCGATGTTTTGGAAGCAAGGCAGGATAAAACAGCCATGAATGATACGGACAGGGAAAATATCCGTAAGGTTGTGGCCGGCAAGTTTGATTATCGTGAAATGGCGCGTCGCAGTGTAGGCAAGCCCTGGAAAAAAATGGATGAAACCCAGAAAAAGGCGTTTACAGAGTTGTTTCGCCAACTGTTGGAATACTCTTATGGCAACCAGCTTGCAGGCTATCACGGGCAAAAGGTTGAGTTTGGTGAGGCAGAGTTCAAGAAAGATAAAGCGCGAGTCAAAGGTGCTGTGGTGGACAGCAGCAAATCGATTCCCATGGAATATCGCTTGCACCAAACCGATTCCGGTTGGCAGGTTTATGACATTAAAATTGAAGGGGTAAGCCTGGTGACTACGTTTCGCAAGGACTTCAAGTCTATCATCAAAAAGCAGGGTGTGGATGGTTTGATGGCGATTTTGGAGAAGAAAGTAGAGAAGCTTAAAGCTAAAGGGTAACAGACCTTACTTCGCCTGTATCCATCATCATGATTAAAACCTGGTTTGTATGCAGTTGCCGCATTGCCTTGATGCTCGGCATCATCTTTGTGGTGGCTGTAGTGGGTTTGATTGCTTATGGTCCAGACTTATCATTTACCAGAGCTCATTTGGCGACAACTATAGAGAAAAAGCTGCATGCCAACCGTGCTCATGTATCGGATGTTAAACTCATTTGGCAAACAGGCCCTAGCATTGATGTTGGGCAGGTTGATATTGATGCGCCATCGTTTTCAGTGCATGGTACACATGCACAAATCACCATCAATCCTTTTGATTTGCTGTTGTTTCGGGTTGCACCTGAATTAACACTTACAGGTGGTGAATTGACAATTGATTTGGATACCAAGCAAGCCCAAGCATCCAAGCCTGTTAACATGACCACAAAGCTGGAAGATGTAAATATTACTTGGATTTTGCATCATGAGAAGCAAAGCATTGAGCATGTTTTTGTTTTGGTGATGCCCTTTGCCGAATATATATCTGTGAAGGCTGATGGCATTGATTTCTCAGCGTCTTTAGATGCGCGGCAACTTCCCCAACATATCAAGCTTCAAGCAAGCAACTTTTCAGGGCTTCCCAAATCATGGCAAGCCTATGTATCTGGGCTTCATCAACTTAATTTTTCAGCAGATATGACAGGTGCGCAAGCTTGGGATTGGCAATTACAAGCAAATGCAACACAAGGCTTGATTGCTGCTGATAAAGTGCATTTTAGGCTTCCTTTTCAATCTTTGGACTTGCGGGGGAAACTACATCTTGATATTGCGGAAAAGGTAGAACTTAAAGCCTTGAATATAGACAAGTTCAAATGGAAAGATGGTGATAACTTTGGTGACTTTAAGCTGCAATGGTCTGATGATGTGATGCATGTGGATGCTTTGGATGGTTCAGTAGCCATGCCTTTGCTTTGGTCATGGCTTTGGATGTTAGGCGAGGATGACTGGCATGATTGGTTAAACAGTATGCATAGTGGCCGTATTCGTGATGTGCGGGCCACGCTGAGTTTAGATTGGAAAGACCCTTTACGCACCTTGCCAACGTATCAAAACGCACTGGATATGACCTACCATGTAGAAGCGCAAGGTTCGGATATTGATATTGCGCTGGGTTTGGAAGGCGACTTTCTGTATGGGTTGGAAGGGCATGTACTGGTGGATGAAACGCATTTGGAAGCGGATGTGTCCCATGTTGTTTTGCAGGATGGCATTGCCACAGGATCAGGCACATACCGGATTGACTGGCATGATTTGGTGATGCGAGTCAAAGCTAGGGGTGTGGGTGATGTTGGACGTTTACACGCATGGCTAGACCATGATTCTGCCAGGGATTTGCACTGGGGAGATTCGCCAGCCCGCGCGGATATCAGCATGGTTTGGGACGCGCATAAAAATGAACCAGATACAACCATTGTATCACTTGTGCCGTATCGGGGACAATGGCACCTTAACTACAATAATATTCCCATTGTTGTTTCAGGTGGTACTGCCATTTGGGATTTTCAAAAAGGGTTAACGCTCGAGCATATGCCTGTTGAACTACCTTGGTTTCAAGGTGATTTTTCCATGTTTCTGGATAAATTCCAGGACTGGTCGCCGCAAACCATCACGCTGGATGCCACAGCACCATTGGCCGATTTAACCCGGGATTTCGTCTTGCCGATTACGCACCCTACAGGCACAACCAGGCTGCGCCTTGTCTATGAGCAGGGGATATGGCAGGGCAAGCTTAACTTGTCCGGGAATGATTGGGATAATTTTGCGGGCTACGACAAGGAAGGAAAAGAAGAGCTTGTGATTTCTTTTCGTGGCAAGCCTTTAGGTAAAGATATTTTACCCATCGAGATTGACGAAGTGATATCCAGACACGAGGATGGCTTTTCCTTTACCGCTTCTGCCCTGATTACAGAGGACACGCTTGATTTGAAGTTCAAGGATGTGGATACACCAGCTTTTCTTGGCGATTTTACCTTGCATATGCCCTTGGACAGCAGGAAAGCCTGGGCGCTTATGGTGGACGCGGAGTATATGGATAAACCCGTGTTGACCAGCTACCTCAAGGAAAGGGGGGGTATGGACGCGTTTACCCGACCATGGTCTGTGACAGCAGATGTCAACTGGATGGAATGGGAAAAAAGCTCCGCGCAGGGTGTTAAGGTTCATTTTTCTTCAGATCAGCAAGCTGTTGGTGAAGTGAGCGCCGCTTACTTTTTATCGGGTGATGCTGATTTGCAAAACATTCGCGCGACCTTTTCATTGAACGGAAAGGGTGCATATGATTTGCACTTGTTGGAGGCGCATGGGGCAGGGCAAGTGTTGCGCGCGTCAGGCTCGGTGCAAACCCTGAAAGATGGTGCCTTGCAGTGGAAAGGCCTTGCCCTGATGGATGGTGAGTTTGGCACGTTGATGGAGCAGGCAGAGCTGGATAAACTGTTCAAGGAGGGGGAGATGTCAGCATTGTTTGTGGGCAGGGGAGAATACAAGGATGGCGAGCCCTGGTGGCGCAAGATGAAAGGCGGCTTCAAGCTGCGCGTGATTGACGGGCGTATTATGGAGGGTGGAACACTCACCCATTTGCTGGCCGCGATTAGTTTGGTGGATTTGCCCAAGTATCTGATTTTTGACCGTGGCGATGTGGTCGGCGAAGGGCTTTTGTATGACAAGCTGCAACTTGAAGGCGTGTTTAACAACAATATCCTGAATATCGACAGGCTGGCCTTTCTTTCATCCGCGCTTGACGCGGGCGGAAAAGGTCAAGTGGATCTAGATACGGGTGATTTGGATATTGTGCTGGTTGCTCGCCCATGGCAGAATATAGAATCCCTGATTGGCAGCATTCCTGGCATAGGCAGGGTGTTGATGGGTGAGGATAAAAGTTTATTGCGCAAGGTGTATCATATTCATGGCCCCGCATCCGATGCTGTGGTGGACGAAATCACACCGGAAGAGGCAGGCCTGCCCAAGGGCGGTTACCTGGAAGACTTGTTTACCCCAAGCAAATGGTTCGAGCCGAAAAAGAAGGAAAAAGAAGAAGCGAAGGATAAATGATGCGTTTGATTATGCTGGATACGGAAACCACGGGTTTATCCCCGAAACAAGGGCATAAAATAGTGGAAATTGGTGCGGTTGAGGTGGTGAATCGTGATATGAGCCAGACACGAACCTTTCACCACTATATCAACCCGGGCATGCATATTCCCGAAGACGTGGTGCGTATTCATGGCATTGATGATGCCAAGGTGAAAGACAAGCCCATGTTTCAGGATATTGCGCAAGATTTTCTTGATTTTATTCAAGGCGGTACCCTGGTGATTCACAACGCACCTTTTGACCTTGGCTTTATCATGGCGGAGTTGGAAGCATGTGGCCTGTCTGGTATCCATGATATACCAGTGATTGATACGCTGGAAATGGCGAGAAAGCAGTTTCCACGGCAGAAGAATAACCTGGATGCCTTGTGTGACAGGTTTGATATTGAGCGAGGGCACAGGGAGTTGCATGGCGCGCTTTTGGACTCCGAGCTGCTTGCCGAGGTTTATTTGGCGATGACAGGTGGCCGCCAGTTTTCTTTGGGCATGGATTTGGGCATCAAAACGGCATCCGAGTTTGTACGCATGGAGAATGCTAGGGAGTTGCGTGCCGAGCGCAGTGAAACGGCGGCATTGATGCGGCGAGACGCAATACGCGTGCGTGATGAAGATGCAGAAATGCATGAAAAGCTGATGCGGCGCATAGCCGAGGAAAGCCAGGTGACACCATTGTGGAAAGAGGGGTAAGCGGATGTTGATGCCAAGCCCGATTATGATGGTGTGCGCGGGCAATGTGTGCCGCAGTCCGTTTGCTGAATTTTATATGCGTAAGCGCCTTGAAGAGGAAGGAAAGTTTGGCGAGGTGTTTAGCCGCGGCCTTTTGATGATGCAGGGCAAGAAAGTGCCTGAAACAGGCTTGAAAGTAGGTTTGGAGTTTGGCGTGGATATGAGCTCGCATATGTCCAATGCGTTGTTGGCACCAGATATGGACAGGGCAGCCTTGATATTGGTGATGGAGCCAGCGCATAGGCAGCATTTGATGCAAAAGCGCCCCGAGCATGTGGGTAAGGTGATGCTGTTATCCCAACCCTGCGGCGGGGCGCCTATTAATGACCCCATGGGCAGGTCAGAAGAAACCTTTAG
>CAZLES010000054.1:0-5532 GCA_964558615.1 uncultured Zetaproteobacteria bacterium | reverse complement strand
CAAATCCTGAATACTTTGATTCACCTTAGCCAATAATATGGTGCTATCCACGCCTGCCAATGCTGGGTCGGTATCAGGAAAATGATGCCCAATATCACCCAAACAAGCCGCACCCAAGAGCGCATCGCAAATCGCATGAATCAATACATCCGCATCCGAATGCCCCGCCAAACCCAAGTGATATGGAATATCCACGCCACCAAGGATAAGCTTGCGGTTCTCCGCAAAGGCATGCACATCAAAACCCTGACCCACGCGTATATTCATGATGATACTCCTTGCAAATGCTCCTGCAACCACAACATGTCCTGCTTTGTAGTCACTTTACGATTATTCACATCACCTTGACTGATATAAACATCAAAACCTGCTGCTTCGAGTACGGATGCGTCATCAGTATGCAAATGCAACCGCTCTTTTTCTTGCTCAAGTGCGGCAACAAACCAATCTCGCCTTGCCACTTGCGGCGTTTGCACCGCCATGAGCGAGCTTCTATCGGGTGTTTCTATAACTTTACCATCTGCATTGGTGCGTTTGATGGTATCATGCACAGGCAAGCCTGGCACTGCCGCACCATGCGCCTCAGCTACATCCAAAACATCTTTTAGGAGCGCACAAGAAGGCAAGGCGCGCGCTGCATCATGCACAGCCACCATATCCACATCATCAGGCAGTGCGGCCAGCCCTTTTTGCATGGATATCGAGCGCTCTGCGCCACCTTGCACAGGCGATAACAATTCAAAACCCCAATCATACCCTGCCACTGCATCTTGATACCATAAATCACGGCTGCCAATCACGGGCTGCACCACGGCAATGCGTGGCTCTTGCGCCAAACTGTTTAAGGTATGAATAATCAAAGGCTTGCCCGCGACTTCTAGATACTGCTTAGGAATGGCGCTACCAAACCGTTTGCCGCTCCCTGCCGCCAGCAACAATACGCCAACTTTCATAAAAGCTTGGCCATCAACAGTTTGCTTGTTCCATCATGCGCACGGCCTCATTGGCGGCATGCACGGGGTTTTCAGCGTGTAAGATAGGGCGACCAATCACCAAATAATCAGAGCCTTGTTCTATCGCCATTTGAGGGTCTGCAATGCGTTGTTGGTCTTGCGTGGCTTGATTACCCCAACGAATACCCGGGGTTACTGTAATAAAATTAGCGCCACAGATTTCTTTGATTTGTGCCGCTTCATGCACACTGCATACTACACCATGCAAACCTGCATCTTTAGCCATTTTTGCTCGTTCTAACGCGACTTCTAAAGCTTGAGCCTTAGGCATAGTGTCGCTGGTCAATACAGTTACTGCAATCAAAAGCATATCAGGGAATGCTTGGGCTGCTTTAGCAGCTGCTTCCAGCATAGGTTTACCGCCACCTGCATGCACATTCACCATGTTCACGCCCAAGTGACCTGCGCTTTCAATGGCTTGAGCAACCGTATTTGGAATATCATGGAATTTAAGGTCCAAAAACACTTGATGGGTTTGCCTTAAATCAGCAATCAAATCAGGGCCTTCTGCCACAAATAAGCGTAAACCCACTTTAAGCCAACCTACACTATTACCAAGCCTGTCTCGCATGGCTAAAGCCTGAGCTTGATTATTGACATCCAGAGCCACCATGATTCTATGCTTCATTTCAGGATATGGCATGCTGCTCTTCTCCAAATACATGCGAACCCTGCAAAGGCTCCATGCTTCCCCATGTATTACATTTCGGGCACTGCCAGCGCATATCATGTACCTGCACACCGCAATGTTTGCACGCATACAGCTTCATGCTTAAACGCCAGTATTTCGCTTGTTGTACAAGGTTATTCTCCGCATCATCCAAAGCTGCCAGGCGCAATTCATGTCTTAAGCTTAAATGGGTCAAATTCAATTTCTCTTTAAGCTTCAAACCCTGCGCTTTACCTTGTATCTTGCTTACTTCTTCAATCCAGCGCACACCCACTTCAACATCATGACGCTGCTGCCAGGCATCCCATAAAAAATCCTCGCCATACTTGCGATAAAAAGCTTCATCCTTCATCAATATTTCGGGAAGCAAGGTATGATGCTCAGGTTTGACCTGTTGTAAAAAGGCTTGCGCTTGCTTTATGGCCTGACCAGCCTTTCCTTCCTGAATCAGCAGTTGAATCAGTAGTAAATAAGCATGCGTACATCCTGGAAAAAGTTTTAGAGCCTCAATCACCAAACTTTCACATAAAGGCAAATCACCATGTTCCATAGCATCTTTGGCCATTTCTGCCTTCAAATACGCTCTATGCTCATGGTAAGATTGATTTTTAATTTGTTCTAAGCGGCTGACCAACCATTCCGCCTCATCCCACTCATGGCTTTGCTCACGAATACGCAAACAGGCCGTTAATGAAGGCACATGATCGGGTTGAATCGCCAAAGCCTTAGCGTAATGTTTTAATGCGCGGTCTAACAAACCACCAGCCTGAAAATCCCGACCCAGGGAAACATAAGCCTGAAAATGAAGCTCTGGCGGCATATCCGGGCGTGCCAACAAGTTTTGATGAATGCGCACCGCGCGACCATACTCGCCTTGCGCTCGAAACATTTCACCCAGTGCCATGTACACTTCCGCAGATTCAGAGCGAATCTTTGCCACATGCACCATTTCCTGCAAAGCGCGGTCAGGTTTGTCGGACAACAGATAATTGATACCACGCAACAACGGTGGTACACGAATATCTTCAGGCTCGGATTCTAGGTTTTGCTGAGAAAAATCATCCCTGTTTTTCCAAATGAGGAAAGCAGCTGCTGCAACCGCAATCACCAATAAAATGATGACAAATATACTCATAAATCATCTTGCAGTGGAATGGTTCTCAAGTTTTCAACTTCTTCATGCAAAAGCGCATTTTCCTTCCTTAAGAACTTGAGTTCTTTTTTGTGTTTACGTCTGGAAAAGCTTAAGGCAAGAAGCCCACCAGCAAACCCAAAGATAAACGCGATAAACATGGGCAAGAACAACGGCGTTTTATCTGTGGTCAAGCCTAGAAAAGACAGTTGAACTGGCATGGTATTTTCCAAAGCAAACGTAATGGCAAACACAGCAAACACAATGCTGACAACAACATTAAGCCAATTCATGACCTATACTCTATAAAGCCTATTGATCCACACGCTCACGCAACTCTTTACCTGGCTTGAAGTGTGGCACTACCTTTGCGGGCACAAATACAGATTCACCTGTTTTAGGGTTGCGCCCTGTACGCGCATCACGTTTTTTAACACTAAAACTACCAAAACCCCTCAATTCTACACGTCCTCCTCTACATAATTCTTCAGAAATCGCGGAAAACACTGTGCTGACCACAACTTCCGCTTCTCGGCGTGTAATATCACTATTGGCAGCAGCTACTGCGTCAATAAGCTCTGACTTGGTCATACCTCTTACTCCTCTTTCCTGTAAAATCATCTAGCTAAAGTAGCTATCTTTACACATCAACGCAAGGAATTACTTATCTAAAAGTTTACGTTGCAACTCAAGCGCCAAAGCAGATGGCGTATCATCTTTTTGTGTTTTTGTCGTGTACTGGCGAATGGAATCACGCTCTTCATCATGCAACAGTTGGCGAACAGACAACTCTACGCGCTCACGCTTGCGATCAATATTGATGATTTTGGCTTCCACTTCATCACCAACCTCAAGCGCACCCTGATCACGCGGAATTTCACGTTGCGCAAGCCTGGCCACAATACCTTCAGCGACTTCAATCAAATAGGCATTAGGCAACACTTCAACCACTTTACCATTCACTGCCGCACCTTTTTTCGAGCCTTGAATAAAGGTTTCAAAAGGATTGGCTGTTAGCTGCTTGATACCAAGCGCAATACGCTGTCGTTCCACATCCACACCAAGCACCACACACTCAACTTCCTGCCCTTTTTGATAAGCCTGAATGGCTTCTTCCCCTTTCTCTGTCCAGGAGAGGTTGCCAATATGCACCAGACCATCCAGTTCATCAGTCAAACCCACAAAAAAGCCAAAATCAGCAATGTTTTTGATTTTACCTGTGACTTTTGAACCTGCTGGATGTTCTGCCATCCAAACTTGCCAGGGGTTTTCACCTACGGCTTTCAGGCTCAAGCGCAAGCGGCGTGCTTCAGAATCAATTTCCAGGATGGCCACATCCACTACATCACCTTCGGTCAACACCTTGGATGGTTCAATATCCTTGCGTGTCCAACTCATTTCCGAACGATGAATCAACCCATCCACACCTGGCTCAAGCTCAACAATAGCACCTGCCTTGATGAGCTTGCGCACCGTACCTGTAATTTGCATGCCTGGCTCATATGTATCTGCCACCTTACTCCAGGGATCTTCAATCAAATTTTTCATGGAAATGGATACTTTACCTGCCTCTGCGTCCAGCTTAATGATTTCAGCCGTGATATGTTGCCCAACCGATAAAATTTCCGCAGGGTCATCAATATGCTTCCAGGCAATATCCGACACATGCAACAAAGCATCAATACCACCCAAGTCCACAAACGCGCCAAACTTGGTCAGGCGTTTGACTGTACCCTCAACCTTGCTTCCCAGCGCATGCTTGGCAAAAAAAGCTTCTCGCAACGCGGCCTCTTGCGCCGCTTGTATTTGTTTGCGTGAAAGCACAATGTTTTCAGGCCGCTTTTGTACTTCAATGATTGCAAAATCAAAGGTATTATTTAGCAGTTCGCCAGCATTAACAAAGCCCGTGTCAGCCTCTGAACGTGGCAAAAATGCTTCAAGGCCACCCAAGTCCACGCGAAAACCACCCTTGATTTCCCTGGTTACCTTGCCTGAAATGGTTTCACCAGCCTCTTGCGCTGCCAAAACCTTATCCATCACTTCGCGGCGCCTACCCTGCAACACAGAAAGCTCAACACCCAGGCGATTTCTTCCTGTCACCAAAGCTGTCACTTCATCACCAATCGCAGGCACGCTTTCGCCAATGGCAGCAAATTCGGCAATCTTGATGAGACCTTCACTGTTACCTTTGAAATCAACAGTCACCACATCAGCATCCACGGCCACAACAACACCTGTAACATATTCACCACGCGCAAGCTTGGGTTGCTCTTCAAGCGCTGCTTCCAAAAGCTCGGCAAAGGATTCCTCCTCGCTGTTTGCTACCACATCCACATCCGTATTTTCAGCTTCAGCAGATGGCATCTCTTGTTCAACAATATCATCAGGTTTGGTTTCAGTGTTCATCTTCAACTCACTCATTTTTTCATTATCAACTTTCTTCGTTCCAGAATGTTCAACATTCTATCAACCACATCATCCATAGACAAGGTGGTTGAATCAATTTGAATCGCGTCCTCCGCTTTTTCCAATGGCGCGCAACTTCTATCCCTATCCCTTGCGTCCCGCGCTTTCAAATCTGCCGCAATACTATCCAAATCAACGTCTTCACCTTTGGCCTTAAGTTGACTCCAGCGCCTTCTTGCCCGCTCACGTTGCGATGCGGTAAGAAAAAATTTGCCCTGCGCGCCAGGCAAAACCACCGTACCGATATCACG
>CAZLES010000053.1:0-5671 GCA_964558615.1 uncultured Zetaproteobacteria bacterium | reverse complement strand
TCAGCAATGGGGCTGATTAGGAGAAAGAAGTGAGTAAAATTACAAGTGTACATGGGCGTGAAATCTTTGATTCACGAGGGAATCCAACCGTAGAGGTGGATGTGCGATTGGAATCTGGCGCGTTTGGTCGTGCTGCTGTGCCAAGCGGCGCATCAACAGGCCAACGTGAAGCTGTAGAACTGCGTGATGGTGGGCCGCGCTTGGCTGGCAAAGGGGTTCGCAAGGCTGTGGCTTATGTGAATGGCGAAATCGCAAAAACTGTTGTGGGGCTGGATGCAGAGAATCAGCGTGGTCTGGATCATACCCTGATTGAACTGGATGGCACACCCAACAAATCTCGCTTGGGAGCAAATGCGATTTTGGGTGTATCGCTGGCAGTCGCCAAAGCGCAGGCGGCAGAAGATGAAGTACCCTTGTTTGAACATATTGGTGGCAAAAGTGCCGTGTTGATGCCTGTGCCTTGCATGAATGTGATTAATGGTGGCTCACATGCGGATAACAGTATTGACTTTCAGGAGTATATGATTGCGCCAGCAGGCGCGTCAAATTTTGCCGAGGCCATGGATATGGGCGCGGAAGTATTTCATGCCTTGCAATCGGTTTTGCGCAAGGGTGGTCACATCACTGCTGTAGGCGATGAAGGTGGTTTTGCGCCAAATTTACATTCTAATGAAGAAGGCATTACCGTTGTTTTAGAAGCGATTGAGAAAACAGGGCTTAAAGCGGGTAAAGATATTGTGCTTGCAGCAGATATGGCAGCCTCTGAATTTCACAAGCACAATGCTTATGTGTTAGCTGGTGAAGGTGGTCGCCGCCTGGATTCTGAAGCTATGATTGATTTCATTGAAGATTTATGTCGCCAGTATCCTATTGTCTCGGTGGAAGACGGTCTGGATGAAAATGATTGGGATGGTTGGGCATTATTGACTGAACGCCTGGGTGATCAAGTACAGTTGGTCGGTGATGATTTGTTTGTGACCAATCCAAGAATCCTTCAAGAAGGTATTGATAAGGGCATTGCCAATGCTTTGCTTGTGAAGGTCAATCAGATTGGTACGCTTTCTGAAACCATTGAAGCCGTCCATATGGCGCATGATGCGAGTTATCACTCCATGATGTCACACCGCTCTGGAGAGACAGAAGATACCACCATTGCTGATTTGGCCGTAGCACTATCCTGCGGGCAAATCAAAACAGGGTCAGCTTCTCGTTCGGATCGTATGGCAAAATACAATCAGCTGCTTCGTATCGAAGAAATATTGGGAAGCAAGGCGAAATATGCAGGCCATGCCGCGTTTTCAAGGGCTTAATTGCTGAAAACACTTTCTTTAAAAAAGCTACGCAAGTGGCTTCTTTATGGCGTTGGTACAGCTATCATGATACTCATGTTTTGGGATTTGCTTTTTTCCCGGCATGGGTATTTTGTTTTACAGCATGAAATGGAAGTGCGTCAGCAGTTGCTTGAAGATATTGAGCGCTTAAAGGCCGAAAAGACACGTTTGCAGCAAGAGGTGATTCGTTTGCGTGAAGACCCCAAGGCCATGGAAGAGGTTATTCATCGTGAATTGGGCTATGTTTATCCCGATGAAACCATGATGATTATGCCCGCATTGCCCAAGAAAGCAGGTAAAAAAGATGAAAACCAAGACAGGCAAAGGATGATAAAGAAATGAACAAGGTTGTTACAAGGTTTGCGCCATCGCCTACAGGGCTTATGCATTTAGGCAATGTGCGCACAGCCGTGCTGAACTGGATGTTTGCCCGTAAAATGGGTGGCAAGTTTTTATTGCGCTTTGAAGACACGGATCAAAGCCGCTCAGAACAACAATATATTGATGCCTTAAAGCAGGATATGTTGTGGCTGGGCCTACAATGGGATGATGAGCCTTTATTTCAATCAGCACATGCAGCGCAACATCAACAAGCTTTGGACACATTAGCTGAACAAAACCTTGCATACCCTTGTTTTTGCACGGAAAGTCAACTTGGTCTGGATAAAAAGCTGGCAACTTCCCGTGGTTTGCCACCACGCTACAGTGGACGTTGTCGTGCTTTGTCTGAAACAGAAAGAAAGGAAAAACTTAAAGCAGGTGTGCCTCATACCTGGCGTTTGGCTGTGCATGCGGATGCTGGTGAAGTGACTGTGCCTGATATGCTACGCAATCATGTTGTATTCTCGCGTAAGGACCTGGATGACCCTGTGGTGATGCGCTCGGATGGTACATTTACATTTTTACTGCCCAATGCCATAGACGATGCGATTGATGGTATCAGTCATGTGCTGCGTGGGGATGATCATTTGACCAATTCAGCCTATCAGGTATGGATGCTGGAATCCTTGGGTTATCAAGCACCCGTTTGCTTGCACCACGGGCTTTTATTGGGTGAAGACGGGGCAAAACTATCCAAACGTACAGGAAGTCATAGCGTGGCTGAATTAAGAGATGAAGGTTTGTTTCCTGAAGCTTTGCTGCAAGCCATGGTTCGCCTTGGGCATCCCAATATCCCTGAAGACGTGTTAAGCATTGATGCCTTGCTGCGGCATGTGGACATTAAACATTTATCCACTTCATCTGTGCGCTGGAGCAATGAAGCCATGTGGCGTTGGCATACCCGATTATTGCATGCAAAACCCGCGTCTGAACTTGCGCCTTTATTTCGCGATGCTTTGCAAAAAGAGGGTATAAACCTGAGTGATGAGCAGACTTTGCGTCTGGCTGAAATCATGGCGGGTAATTTAAGCCGTGTAGAAGATATCTTGCAGTTCAGGCATATATGGGATGCCACACAACCTTATTCCACTGAGCATCAGGAAATAATCAAGGAAGCCGGAAAAGCCTTTTTCAGTGAGGCCTTAAACCTGGCACAAACGATAGACTGTACCGACTGGAAAGTATGGACAATCGCGCTTAAGGAGGCCACGGGTTACAAAGGTAAAGCCTT
The DNA here is from genome assembly GCA_964558615.1 of uncultured Zetaproteobacteria bacterium. GTDB lineage: Bacteria > Pseudomonadota > Zetaproteobacteria > Mariprofundales > Mariprofundaceae > Ghiorsea. The sequence continues at coordinate 2,728 of CAZLES010000053.1, read as the reverse complement.
GTTTATGCCCTTGCGCATTGCGCTTACAGGTCAAAGCCACGGTCCTGAAATGAGTAAGGTTGTGAAGTTTTTGGGTCAAGATGGTATTTGTATGCGGCTGCAAAAAGTATTGGATACGCTTTGATGACAAGTTTACAGCTTTATAATTCATTAACACGTAAGAAAGAAACTTTTACCCCTCTGCATGAAGGTAAAGTCGGTATGTATGTGTGTGGTGTGACGGTGTATGACCAGTGCCATGTGGGGCATGCGCGTGTGATGGTTGTGTTTGATATGGTTTATCGCTGGCTGCAAGCATCAGGTTATGATGTGTGCTATGTGCGCAACTTTACAGATGTGGATGATAAAATCATTCAGCGCGCGCAGTTGGCGGGTATTACAATAGATGAGCTAACCCAGTCCATGATTGATGCCTTTCATCGTGATATGGATGCCTTGGCGTGCTTAAGGCCAACACTAGAGCCCAGAGCAACCACACATATGCCTGAAATGATTGCCATGATTCAGGCTTTAATCGATAAAGGTTTTGCCTATGTTTGTGAATCAGGTGATGTGCTTTATGCGGTGCGAAAGTTCAAGGATTATGGACAGTTATCAGGCAAAAATGTTGATGAACTGGAAGCGGGTAGCAGAGTAGAAGTCGATACACACAAGCGTGATCCGCTTGACTTTGTTCTTTGGAAACAGGCTAAACCCGGGGAGCCATGCTGGAATTCGCCATGGGGCAAAGGCAGGCCAGGTTGGCATATCGAATGTTCGGCCATGAGTTGCAAACATTTAGGCGTAAGCTTTGATATTCATGGCGGCGGCATGGATTTAAAATTCCCACATCATGAAAATGAGATTGCCCAAGCTAGAGCTGCCACTGGCGGGAAATTTGCCCGGTACTGGTTGCATAATGGTTTTGTCAATATCAACGCGGAGAAAATGTCCAAGTCATTGGGTAATTTCTTCACCATCAGTGAAGTGCTGGAAAAATATCACCCGGAAGTCTTGCGTACCTTTATTCTAGGCACCCACTATCGTTCACCGCTGGATTATTCTGATCAGGCTTTGAATGTGGCAAAAGCCGGTTTGGATAGATTGTATGAAACCAAGCGCCGCATTCAGCAGCTTCAACCTGTTGAGGCAGAAGGTTTGCCTGCTGAATTTATTCAAGCTATGGATGATGATTTGAATACACCCGAAGCGCTGGCATATCTTTATGAAGTATGCCGCAACTTGAACAAGGCCCTGGATAAAGGTGAAGAAAGTAGCGCTTTGCAGGCAGCATTTATTGCGATGACAAACTTTTTGGGCATTGTGCAGGATGATGCACAAGCATGGTTTCAAGCCGGTGATGTAGATGCGCAAGTCATTGATGCTTTGATTGAAGCACGCAAACAAGCCAAGTTGGATAAAGATTTTGCGAAAGCCGATGCTATTCGTGATGAATTGCTGGCACAAGGTATTGTGCTTGAAGATAGCCCGCAAGGTACTCGATGGAAAAAAATATCGTAACTTTCCATATTTTTTTGGTAAGAGAAACCTAAGCCATGTTCAAGAGGAGCACCTTGAACAAATATGTGCTTAAAAGCTGGGCATTACCCTTCTTAGGCATTTTAGCGCTGGTCACAGCCATTTTTATGTTGCAAAAAGTGCTGTTTTGGTTGCCCAGGTTAATTGAAAATGATGTGCCTTTGGATTTATCATTACAATTATTTGTTAGCTTATTGCCTAGTATTTTATTGATGGTTGTGCCTATCTCTTATTTTTTTGCGCTATACCGAGCTGTCAAAGCATTTCAGAGCAACTCCGAGCTTGATGCCATGTATGCAGGTGGTTTATCGCTGTTTCAAGTTTTTCTACCGATATTGTTGGCAGGTGTAGTCTTGAGTATGGGTTTGTTGGCGTTAACCATGCATATTGTGCCTGCAAGTAAATTGCAAATTCATAATACTGTCGAACAATTATCATCTTTGCGCTCTGTGCCAAGTTTTGTACCACAACGGTTTTCAGATATAGAGGGTATTACTTTTTATTTTGAGGGTAAAAATGATGATGGCTCATATGCCAAAGTGCTGATTGCTGATGCTAGAGAAAATAAAAGTAAACCCATGATTTATGTTGCGAAAAAGGCAACCATTAATCAATCGGATACAGGATTATTGGTGCAGCTTTTTGATGGTAATCAATTGGGTGGCCAAAAAGACAAGTTAACATTAACCAATTTTAAAGCGTATCAAATTCAAGTACCCATACTTGAAACAGGCTATAGAAAACTCAATGCTGAATCAGACTATTTATATATGAGCCTGACTAAACTTTATCATGCCATACAAGAAAGCTACAACCCCGAGGCTATTGCTGAATGGCAACGCAGGCTGATACCACCAGTAACATTATTGATTTTATTTTTCATAGCAATTCCTTTGAGCTTGCAAGGCAAACGTCAAAAAGGTGGTTCTTTTATCTTTGCCTTGGTATTGCTCGCGGTGATGATGCAATCACAATTAATTTTGGCAAAGAAAATTGCACAGGCTGTTTTTCCGTGGTGGTCAGCATGGGTTTTAGAAGGTTTTTATGCTATGGTTGCGTACTTTCTGTTTATGCAGGTCAATCAATATGGAAGCTTGTCTTTGCAACGACTCAAGAAAAAATACCTCTAAAGCTTTTTGTCATGCCGAAAAAATTCATGCTGTTATAGTTCCGCTTCTTTTATAGTGAGGTAAGCATGAGCTTTGAAGAT
>CAZLES010000052.1:0-5935 GCA_964558615.1 uncultured Zetaproteobacteria bacterium | reverse complement strand
ATTGATATTGCTGCCAAGGTTGGTACACCGATTTATGCGGCTGCCGCGGGCAAGGTCGTGTACGCGGATAACAAGCTTACAGGGTATGGCAATCTGATTATTATTCGGCATAATCATAATATGTTTACAGCTTATGCGCATAATCAGAGCAACTTTGTGTCTTCAGGGGATACTGTTCGGCAAGGGCAACATATCGCCAATGTTGGTCAAACAGGGCGCGCAACTGGTCCGCATGTGCATTTTGAGTTAAGGCGTGGTGAAACAGCTATTAACCCCATACCTTATTTACCAAAGCGGTAGGGCTTGAATTTATGCTGGTGGACACTTATGTAGTGATTGAATGCTAGTTTGATGATTTGGGAGATGAGATTGAGCAAGAAAAAACATAAAAAAGAACAGGAAACCGTGGATGAACATGTAGCCAAGACACAGGAAGAAGTGCAGGAAGGCAAAGAAGATGCTGCTGAAGTTCAGCAAGATTCCAAAGCTGAAGAGGCTGCAGAAAATGATACCTTGCAACAGGCTTTGGATGAAGTTGCGGAACTTAAGGACAAATTATTGCGTCAGCACGCGGAAATGGAAAATATGCGTAAGCGCACAGAGCGCCAAATTGCAGACGCGCACAAGTTTGCCATAGAAAAGTTTGCTGGAGCATTGCTGGATGTGGTGGATAATCTTGAGCGCGCGGTTGAGGCTGAAGAGGGCAATGAAAAGGCAGTGCGCGAAGGTATAGCGTTGACCCTGGATTCCTGGCATAAGGTTGCCAACAAGTTTGCCTTGGAGCGTATTGATGCCGTGGGGCAGATATTTGACCCACATTTGCATGAAGCATTGTCCAAAGTGCCTTCGGATGAGCCTGAAAATACAGTGATTGCTCAACATGTCGCAGGTTATACCTTGAATGGGCGCTTGCTCAGGCCTGCAAAGGTATTGGTGTCCAGCGGTCAACAGTAAACCTCCCTGTAAAATATTGATTAGCGCCTGCCTGCTTGGTGAGGCAGTGCGCTATGATGGTGGCAGTTGCGCGCAATGTCTGGATGATGCGAGCAGGCAACGTATTCAGCAATGGCAGGCGCAAGGCTTGTTGTTGCCCCTTTGTCCTGAAGTTGCAGGCGGCCTTTCTGTGCCAAGGCCTGCGGCTGAAATTTGTGATGATCGTGTCAAAACCCGGGATGGTGAAGACGTAACGCAAGCCTTTCACGCGGGGGCTGCCCGGGCTTTGGAGCTATGCGAGACATATCATATTCGTATTGCCATTCTCAAGCAGGGCAGTCCGTCTTGCGGCAACAGTCTTGTCTCTGATGGCAGTTTCACCAAGACAAAAATTTCCGGACAAGGCATTACCGCGAAATTATTGGTTGAACATGGTATTGCCGTATTCAATGAGCATGAGGTCGCGCAAATCCCGTCTTTTTAGTACATGTGCGTTTTGATACTTGCGAGTGCTTGTAACTTCCCTAGGCTGCGTTGCATGAGAATATGGTTGTGTGTTGTCGCTATCTTTATCCTGCTTCCAGCCCGGCTGTGGGCAGAGCAATATACCCGTGATGACCTTATCAATTATATTGTTCAGGAAACACAGCTTGATCGTGCGTATGTAAGCAAGCATATCAAGGCTGCCAGGTTTGACGCGGATTTGATTCGCAAGATGAACACGCCTTATGAAGCGCGTCCTTATGCAGAATATCGTCCTTTGTTTGTGAACAACAGGCTGAAAAAGAAATCACAGGCTTTCTTGAAACAGCATCATGATATATTTGCGCGAGCGCAAGAAAAATATGGTGTTGCACCTGAAATCATTACGGCCATCCTGGGCATAGAAACACGCTTTGGTGAGAATTGGGGTAAGGATAAGGTATTGGATGCGCTGGTTACATTAGCAACAGGTTATGAGCGCAGAGCCAGGTTTTTCCGCAAAGAGCTTCAGGCCTTTTTATTGTTGTGTCAGGAAGAAGGTTTGGACCCCGCAAGTATTGAAGGCTCATATGCTGGCGCGTTTGGTGTTACGCAATTGATGCCCAGTTCATTTTTGGCGTATGCCGTTGATGGCGATGGTGATGGCAAGCGTGATGTCTGGCATACACCTGAGGATATTATTTTTAGCGTGGCCTATTATTTTCAGCGTCACCACTGGGATGACAAGAAAATGGTGGCGCATTGGCTAAAAGATGTGCCTGAAAGCGAGCTTGTTCGGCAAGCGCTTCAAGATGAAACACGGGTATATCGTCCATTGCGCGAGTTTGAGCAAGCAGGGTTGAGAAAACCAAAAGGTTGGTTTTCCGATGAGGAAGTCGCCCTGATTCAAAGAGAGACAAAGGATGGTACAGCGACCATTTTGGTCAATCGCAATTTTCACGCGATTACGCGATGGAATCGATCCTGGAACTATGCTTTGGCAGCAACGGAACTGGCCTATATGCTGGGCAATCAGCAATGTGATGTAGGCAAGTAAATATGCGGCCATGGCTTTACTATGCGTCCAGTCTTGTGTTGGGGCTTATGATGCTATCCTCCTGCGCGCCTACACGTTATCCGCCAGGTTATCATGCCAGTAACGCCTCACCATCCAGGCTGGGTGAGGGTGGCAAGGTCAAGCGTGGTAACCCTTATCAGGTTGCAGGGCAATGGTATGAGCCACTGGCAACGGGTGAAGGTTATGATGAAGTGGGTATTGCATCTTGGTATGGCAGGAAGTTTCACGGCAAGAAAACAGCCAATGGTGAGACGTATGATATGTATGCCATGACAGCAGCACATACTGTGTTGCCCATGCCTTCGATTGTGAAAGTAACCAACCTGGAAAATGGAAAATCGGTCAAAGTCAGAATCAATGACAGAGGTCCTTTTGTGAAAGGGCGATTGATTGATTTGTCTTATGCGGCAGCCAAAGCTTTAGGTTATGTCAAGCAGGGTACAGCCAGAGTACGGGTGCAAACATTGTATAGCGCGGATGTTAGCGCGGAGAAGGTCAAGTCAGCAAAGAAGCCCGCGCCAGTGGCAAAGCTTGCGTCATCGCAAGAGAAACCAGCACAACCTGAGCAAATCACCTTAGCTTATGTGCAGGTAGGCGCTTTTTCTTCACAACAACGCGCGGAGCAGGTGGCAGCACAGCTTCAAGACAAGATTGAACACGCATCAGCAGTGACCGCTGCTGGGCAGGTATATCGTGTGCGTCTGGGGCCATTTGATTTGGATGTGGATGCGGAAGCTGCCTTGAAACGTGTGCATGAAAGCGGATATACAGCGGCCATGATTATTCATGATTGATAGTATGCAACATCCAACAAAAACCATTACAGCTTTTGGCTCATCACGCATAGCGCTTGAAGACGCGCGCTTTCAGGATGTTGAAGTTTTATCAGAGAAAATCGCAAAGCTAGGCTGGTCAGGTTTGGTTGGCGGGCACCAGGGCATGATGGCGGCTTTTTCTCATGGCATGGTTAAGGGTGGTGGCAAGGTAACAGGTATTACCCTGGAAGTCTTTCCGACACCGCCTAATCATACGTTGACAGAAGAAAAACGGGCTTCAGATTTTTTTGAGCGTATGCAAATGCTGATAGAACAAGCGCAAGCCTATATTGTGTTACCTGGAGGCTTGGGCACACTGGCTGAGTTTGCCATGACATGGGATTTGCTGGCCATTCGTGTTCTGGAGCAGCGGCCATTGATAGTGTATGGCGCATGCTGGAAGTCATTGATAGAAACCATGCAAGCGCAATTGGTGATGAGTGTTGACCATGGCTTTGAAAACCTTGTGTATTGTGAAACACATGATGCTGTGCTTGCCGCACTGGCCAGGGTTTAGGCATGGCCTTTGAAGATATCACATTGCATATTCCACCAGAGCAGGGTGGACAACGTCTGGATTCGGCGTTGTCCGCGATTGCGCCTTATTCACGGCGCAGATTGCAAAGGGCTATTGATGAAGGTGGTGTTTATATCAACAAAAAGCGCTGCCGTAAGGCTGGTCGCATCATTCAAGGTGGTGAGAAAGCGCGTATTGTGATGCTGGATGCTGAAAAGCTTGTGCCCTTTTCGGCTGAGCAAATAGTCTGGCAGGATAAAGCTTGGGTGTTGGTGCATAAAAAAGCAGGGCAATATGCACAAGAAGCTTTGCATAGAAGCAAGGGAACATTGCCTTATGAGCTTGCTATGGCACTTCAATTAACACCTGTGCAAAACAAACATTTGCGTCCAGTGCATCGCTTGGATAAAGGCACATCAGGGTTAATGATGTTTTGTTATGAGCCTAAAGCATTGCAGCATTTGCAACAACAATGGCAGTATGCGGTGGACAAAATATATTGGGCTGTGGTGTCGCCCGCGCCAGACTGGGATGAGATGTTGATTGAATCTTCAATTTCAGCCAAAGCCGATAGGTCGGGGCGCTATCATGTGGATAGCCAGGGAAGAGCAAGCAAAACAGAGGCTTGTGTTACGCAACGAAAGGATGACAAGGCACTGGTCAGGCTAGTGCCGCATACTGGGCGAACCCATCAATTGCGTGTACATTTGGCATCCTTGGGTTGCCCCATTCTGGGGGATGCGCGTTACGGTGGAAAAAAGCATGGGCGTATGATGTTGCATGCGCATACTTTGCAAATTAAAGGTTATGCTATGCGCGCCAGGGAAGAAGAGCTGGTATGGAGCGTAGAGCCAGAAGGAGATTGGATATGGTAAAAGGTTTATTAACCTTGGTTTGGATGGCGGTGATGCTGCTTGGGCAGCAAGCCTTTGCTGCGGTAAGCTGGCCGTTGGAGCCTGCTATCAAAGCGAAATCTTGGGTGCTGCTTGATGCGCGTTCAGGTCAAATCCTCGCCAAACATGAAGAAAACAAACGTCTTATGCCGGCAAGTATGACCAAGATGATGACCTTGTATCTTGCCTTTGAGGCTGCCAAGCAGGGCACACTTGATTTGGATGAGCGGGTAAATGTGAGTAAAAAGGCCTGGAAAATTGGTGGTAGCACTATGTTTTTGGAGCCACGTATGCACCCCACAGTTCGTGAGGTGATTCATGGTATCGCAACCCTTTCAGGGAATGACGCGGCCATTGTGATGGCAGAGCATCTGGCTGGCTCTACGGATGAATTTGTGCGCTTGATGAATGCCAAGGCGATGGATTTGGGCATGAATAATACGCACTTTATGAATCCCACGGGCTTTCCCGAGGATAATCATTTCAGTACAGCCATGGATATGGCAAAGCTGGGCGTAGCTTTATGGCGAGACTTTCCTGATTTTTTTGAGATATTTGCTGAAAAGAGCTATACTTTTGATGGGCGCACACAGTGGAATCGTAACCGCTTGCTGTGGACATTACCCGAAGCCAAAGGTATCAAAACTGGGCATACTGAAGAAGCAGGCTACTGCTTAACAGCAGCGGCTGAAAAAGGAAATATGCGTTTGGTCTCTTCCTTGTTTGGCGCAGCATCGGATAAAGCAAGGCAAGAGCAGTCTAAAGTGCTCTTAAAATATGGTTTGCGGCAGTTTGTGACGGTTCGGCCTAAAGAAAAAGATATTCGCCGCAAAATTGAAGTGTTTGAAGGCAAAACGGATACTGTTTGGGCTAAGCCTAGTAAACCCATTTGGATTACTGTGCCTAAAGGCAGTGAAAAGCTTTTATCTTTTAAGCTAAGCTATCAATCGCCGCAACTTGCGCCCATTCAAAAAGGGCAGGTTTTAGGCGAGATTCAAGCAGTGTTGCGCACCAAAAAAGAAGATATTGTATTGCAAAGTGTGCCAGTGTTGGCGCAGCAAAGTGTGGAGCAAGCTTCATGGTTTGGTCGTAAAATGGATGCTTTGAAATTGTGGTGGCGTAGCCAGAAATGAGCAAGTTGCAGGCTGAGGAAGTATAGCCATGAGCAAGCCCCTGACAGCTTATGTGAATGGTAGCTTTGTACCTTTGAGTGATGCCAAAGTGCATATTGAAGATA
>CAZLES010000051.1:0-6017 GCA_964558615.1 uncultured Zetaproteobacteria bacterium | reverse complement strand
ATTACAATGCTTTTAAAGTTCACCTCAATAATGAAGTCATCAATATTGGTGGTTCGGGAGATGGCTTTGGCGCTAACTTTGCGCTTATGTATCAAACAGATACGTGGCGTATTGGCGGTAGTTACCGTTCAAAAGTAAAAATCAATATTACAGGCACAGCTGTAGGCCAAGCTGGCGCAGTATCATTAGGATTGAAGGGCATTGGTGCAAATGCCTCAACATCAGTCACATTTCCTGATTTGCACACGCTTTCCGTAGCTTATCAAGCAATGCCTGATGTATGGGTGAATGCGCAGGTTGATAGGATCAATTGGAAGACATTCGATCAAATTCTAATCAATTATGATCCTTCAGCATTGAATGCGCTTACCGCAAGCGCTAGTGATCCAACTGGGCGCTCGTCAACGATTCCTGAAAATTGGAAAGCAACTATTGCCATTCGCTTGGGCGCAGAGTGGAAAATGAATGAATCAACACGCCTTCGTGCAGGCTATACCTATGACCCAACCCCAACCAATGCGACAGACTTTTCACCACGCTTGCCTGGCAATGATAGGCAGCTTATTTCTTTGGGGTATGGGAAAAGGTTTTCGGATAACCTCACCATGGATTTGGGTTATATGTATGTTTGGCTGAAGGATAGGGTTGCAACTGCGCCAACAGATGTGAATTATCATGGTACATTCAAGGGGCGTGTTCATTTGTTTGCGGCAGGTGTTACATACCATTTCTAAATAGGGTAGTGTGATTGATATTAAAAAGCGTTGTTTTTCAATAAACAGCGCTTTTTTTATGGCGAGCTTTGCAATCGTTTGGCTTGCCATTAGCTTATCGGCAGTTTGAATAGAATGTTTGGAGAATATATGCGCTACGATTGGACAGTGGAAGAAATCACGAAGTTGTTTGAGCTTCCGTTTAATGACTTGATGTTTCAGGCTCAGCAAGCGCATAGGGCTCATTTTGATGCCAATGAAGTGCAGCTTTCCACATTGCTTTCGATTAAAACAGGGGGTTGCCCCGAAGATTGTAAATACTGCCCGCAATCATCACGCTACAATACGGATTTGGAATCAGAGCTTCTGATGAAAAAAGAAGAAGTGATGAAAGCGGCGCGTGCCGCCAAAGAGAAAGGTGCAACCCGCTTTTGTATGGGGGCTGCCTGGCGAGAGCCCAAAGGCAGGGCGTTTGAATTGGTGCTGGAGATGATTCGTGAAGTGAAAGCTATGGGTATGGAAGCTTGTGCCACACTTGGAATGTTGGATGCTGAGCAAGCCAAGAAGCTCAAAGATGCAGGCTTGGATTATTATAATCATAATTTAGACACTGATCCTGAATACTATAAAGAAATTATTTCCACACGCACCTATGAGGAGCGTTTAGATACCTTAAAACATGTGCGTAGCCAAGGCATGAGTGTGTGCTGTGGTGGCATTGTGGGTATGGGTGAAACCATTCGTAATCGGGCAGGCATGATTGCGCAATTGGCGCGTATGAGGCCTCACCCTGAATCTGTGCCTATCAATATGTTGGTAAAAGTTAAAGGTACGCCTATGGAAGATGTTGAAGACTTAGATAACTTTGATTTTATTCGTACCATTGCTGTGGCACGCATTACCATGCCTGCCTCACATGTTCGCCTCTCTGCTGGGCGTGAAACCATGAGTGAAGAAATGCAGGCTTTATGCTTTTTAGCTGGTGCCAATTCTATTTTTTATGGTGAAAAGCTTTTAACAACGGGCAACAAGGAAGCTGAGCAAGACAGGGTGTTTTTTGAAAAGTTGGGTATTCACCCTGAAGAAAAAAGCACACCATCATCACGCCGTATGGTTGATGCTGATGTAGCTACAAATGTAAGCCAACAAACTCAGGAGGTTGTTCATGTCGGATAAACCTTGGGGAGGGCGCTTTGAAGCGCCAACAGATGCCTTTGTTGAAGCCTTTAATGCTTCAACGCATGTGGATGCCCGTATGTATGCTGAAGATATTGCTGGCTCTCGCGCTCATGCCACCATGCTTGCAGCGCAAGGCATTTTAAGTGAAGAAGATTTACAGCTTATTCTTGATGGCCTAAATCAAATTGAGCAAGAAATTGAAGCGGGCGAATTTGAGTTCAGCATTGCGCTTGAAGATGTGCATATGAACATTGAAAAGCGGTTGACGGATATCATTGGCGATGCAGGAAAGCGTTTGCACACAGCGCGTTCACGCAATGACCAAGTAGCAACGGACACAAGGCTTTATTTAAGGAAACGCACTGATGAACTTATGGCTCGCATTAAGCATTTGCAATCTGTGCTTGTTAAGCTTGCGGATGAACATGCTGAGACTGTGATGCCAGGGTTCACGCATTTGCAAACCGCACAACCTGTGACCCTAGGGCATCACCTATTGGCATATGTAGAAATGTTTGGCCGTGATTATACAAGGTTTTTAGATGCCAGAGCGCGGATGAATCAATGTCCGCTGGGTTCTGCGGCACTGGCAGGCACAACATTCCCCATCAATCGTGAGCAAACGGCGGAATTGTTGGGCTTTGACGCGCCATGCGCCAACTCTTTGGATGCAGTGTCTGATCGTGACTTTATCATGGAGTTGTTATCGGCAGCTTCGATTTGCTCTATTCATTTGTCTCGTTTATCTGAAGAGTTGGTATTGTGGATGAGTGCGCAGTTTGGTTTTATTGATTTGCCTGACGCTTTTTGCACAGGCTCATCCATTATGCCGCAGAAGAAAAACCCCGATATGCCAGAATTGGTGCGCGGCAAAGTAGGGCGTATTGTAGGCGCATTGATGTCCATCTTGATGACTATGAAGTCCTTACCTCTCGCATACAACAAAGATATGCAGGAGGATAAAGAGGCTATTTTCGATGCTTTTGATAATCTTGAAGGCTGCCTAAGAGTGTTTGGTGATATGTTGCCGGGCTTGAAGGCTAACCATGCAGCCATGCATAAAGCGGCAGGCTCTGGCTTTTCTACGGCCACTGATTTGGCAGATGCTTTGGTGCGCGCTGGCGTACCATTTCGGGATGCTCATGAAATTGTGGGTAAATCTGTGGCATATTGTATTCAAGAAGGCATAGAGTTATACGAAATGCCAATATCGGTATGTCAAGATATTGATAAGCGGCTTACCATGGAAATGTTGCAGGCATTGTCGGTGGAAACAAGTGTGGCTGCGCGCAATCACACAGGTGGAACAGCACCTGAACAAGTGCGTTTGCAGTGCGCGAAGTGGGTGAAAAGGCTTGCAGACTAAGCGCTCGCTTTGTGTACTTCTTGTTTTGACGGTGTTCAGTACTTTTTTGCTAGGGGCATGTGGAAAGAAAACGGATTTGGTTGTGTATGATGATTCAGCACCTGAGCCTGAGCTAACACAAGTATCTTTCCAAGCTTCAGCCACAACTTTTGACATACTGTTATCCATTCAGGGGGGTAGTGGGGCGGTACGATATGAGGTGGACAGAGCCGAGGTTGATCCATCTTGCAACTGTATATCGGGTTGGCTGCGCTATTATGAATCTTCTCCCAGTACGCGACGTTCAGGGCTTGCGCATCATTTTCAGTTAAGAAAGCCTGATGTGGTGTACGCGTTTCGGGTGCGTGCCGTAGATAGTTTGGGCAGAAAAACGGCCTGGAGCAAGGTGATGAAAACATCATCTGTAAAGGTTTCTTATGAATAAACATGAACAATATCGTTTGAATCAGCTGGGTGAATACCCATTTGCTCGGTTGCGCAAGCTACTCGATGGCTTAACACCCAACCCTGAATTGGAATTGATTGATGCAGGCGCTGGCGAACCACGCTTACCACTGCCTAAGTTTGTTCAACCAGCATTGGATAAGCATGTGTCAGGGTTTTCCAAATATCCCACAACCACAGGAAATGACTTTTTGCGTCAAAGTATAGCAGCATGGCTAAAACGTCGCTTTTCTCTGAAAAATATAGATGCGAATACACAAGTATTAAGCGCCAATGGTACACGAGAAGCCTTGTTTGCCGCAGCTCATGCCTTGATTAACCCTGAAGCGGAAAAGAAGCCTTGGGTGATGATGCCCAATCCCATGTATCAAATTTATTTGGGAGCTGCGATTACGGCGGGTGGCAAGCCTTATTTGCAGTCTTGCACAGTAGATACAGGCTTTGCTCCTGATATTGATAGTATTTCTGATGAGGTATGGCGTGATACAGCTTTGGTATATGTGTGTTCACCATCCAATCCTACGGGCTGGGTAGCAGATAAAGCATATTATACCAAGCTTTTAGAGCTTGCGGAACAATTTGATTTTTATGTACTGGCTGATGAATGTTATTCTGAAATTTATTATGCGTATAAGCCCACTGGCTTACTTGAAGTAGCACAAAACATGGGTAATACGGACTATAAGCGTTGTTTGGTGATGAATTCGTTATCTAAACGCTCAGCATTGCCAGGACTTCGCTCTGGTTTGATTGCAGGTGATGCAGACTTGATTCAAAAGTTTGCAAAGTTGCGAAGTTATACAGGGCCTGCAACACCACTCCCATTACAACATGTTGCAGCCGCAGCTTGGGATGATGAAGTACATGTACAACAGCATTTAGATATTTATCGAGATAGTTTGGATGCTTTTTTTGGTATCTATGGTGGAGATATTCCAGCAGGTTCATTTTTTGTATGGCTTGCGGTGGCAGATGAAGAAGACTTTGTACGCAGGGCTTATCAAGAGCAGGCGGTAAAGCTTTTGCCAGGTCGCTACTTAGGTGCTGAAGATGAGCATGGTGTGAATGCTGGCTCTGGTTATGTTCGTGCAGCATTGGTGGATGGTGTTGAAAAAGCAGGGGAGCTTGCGGAGCGATTGCGAAAGCTTGGCTAATTTTATTCTTCTATGGCTTGGATGAGCGCATCCATGGAAAAAGGCTTTCTAAAAAGGGTCACACCACTGGGTAAAGCTTGATTAAAGTCGCCAGAAATGAGAATAGCGCGTATATCGGGTTGTTGCATGCGTATGCGTTGAATTAATTCAAGACCATCCATATGTGGCATATGGTAATCCGTGATGATGGTGTTGATTTCTTCCTGATAGGTGCGAAACGCTTGCAAGGCTTCTTCACCCGATTGGCAAGCTAGAACATGAAAGTGATAAGATTCCAAAGCTATTTGAGCATATTTTAGAATATCAGGGTCATCATCAACGAATAAAATCAAGGCGCGCTCCTTTAGGGTGGGCGTATATTAATGTGAGGGGAGTTTTATAGTGGTGATAAATATTACAGAAAAAGATAAGAAGTGGCTGTAGGGTTCGTGATGTTTGTTACAAGCTTAGAGCAAGGAAGCAAGGAGTAAGCACCATGAGCATCCAGTTAAAACACGGATTTAATGTCGAAGATTTTGAGCAGACCAAGGAAGTATGGTTATCCAAAGGTGAGGTGTTTCTTTATGAAGGCGATGTAGGAAAACAACATTGTTATTTGGTCAAAAGTGGTCAGCTGGATGTGCGCCTTATTTCCAGTACAGGGCATGAAACTTTATTGTATATGCTTAAAGAAGGTGATTTGGTGGGTGAGCTTGCCATGTTTGGCACAGAAGTGCGCACAGCAACCGTTGTCGCCAATACGCCAGTCTGTTTAATTGAGGTTCATCGCTCAGAGATTGAGCGCAATATGAGCAATCATTTATTTTTGGAACAGTTGGCTGCTCATTTTTTAGACCGTTATTTGAAAACACATGATGTAGTTTGTCGCTTAGGGCAGCCTAATATTGGCATGAAGCTGTGTTATTATTTTAAATCCTTAGCTGATCAACAAGAAGTGGAGGGGGATAAAATATCCGTTCGTTTACCTAGCCATGTAATTTTAGGGAAATTGTTAAGTTGTCAGCGTGAATCAGTTACAAGGGAGCTTAAAAAGCTAGCGCAAGCGGGTATTATTCAGCGCATCAGCGGTAGTGATTACATGCTGGATATGAATAAAATTAATTTATACTTAGGCGATATGCTGGAATAGTTATTGCGTAATTGAGTATGCGTGAGATTTGC
>CAZLES010000050.1:4500-6084 GCA_964558615.1 uncultured Zetaproteobacteria bacterium | reverse complement strand
AACCGCCGACCCCCACCATGTCAAGGTGGTGCTCTACCCCTGAGCTACGAGCCTGAAAGCCTATGGCTGCACATGGCAAACCAAAACAGGTTGCGCATTGTATGAAGAAGTCCGCACAAGGCAAACTTATTTATTCTTGAGATTAAACACACCTGTCCAGTCATCTGGTGGCGGAGAGTGGATATAGGTCTTCATCCTTGCCATCATCACTTCGTACAAGCCATCATGAGGGCTCATGGCATACAGCTTGGTTAGCAGTTTCAACGACTCTCTATAATCACCATGCAACATCAAACTCCACGCTTTTTCATATGTACGATACTCTTGCTGCTGTTCATTGCTAATATCATTGCGCATACCCATAGGTTGGTACAAATCCACAGGCTGTGTTCTTCCTACCACACGAACCCTGTCAATAAAACGCGCTGATACATGATCACGAACTTCCATATAAGTATCCTTACTCATTAAAATAGGAACACGATATGCCTTGCATACACCCTCAAGCCTTGCCGCAAGGTTCACATTATCACCCATCATGGTGTAGTTCATGCTGTTTTCCGTGCCCATGTTGCCCACAACCATAGGTCCTGTATTGATACCAATACGCACATGCACTTCAGGCAAGCCTTCTGCCTTCCACTCTTCTCTTAACTCTGCCAGCCTGGCTTGTTGGCGGAGTGCGGCAACCACACAGCGCAAGGCATGGTCATCCATATCCATGGGTGCGCCAAAAAATGAAATGATGGCATCACCCTCATATTTATCAATCGTACCATTTTCCTCCAGGATAATATCGCTCATGGCTGTTAAATAGCGATTCAGGAAGGCCACCAGTTCAGCGGGTGTCAGTTTCTCGGAAAACGTTGAGAATGAAGCAATATCAGAAAAGAATGCCGTTAAATATTTCTCTTCACCACCCAGCTTCAACGCATCCGGATTTTTTGACAAGTGTTCCACCACGGATGGTGCCAAATAATGAGAAAAAGCATCATGGATAAAAGCTCGCTTCCTTGATTCCACAATATAACCAAGCAGTGCTGTGGGTACAGTGGTCAACAGCACCCCCACAATCAGGAAAGTTTCCTCAATCCACAAGTAGTATTCAGAAAACAACCATTGTGAAACCGCAATAATCAATACAGGAAAGCCCAGAATGACCAAACCTTGCACCACAGGTGTGCGCCCATGCACCAACCAGCCCGCAAAAAGGCTAAGGAATAATACCAGCAATAATTCAGTCACTTCAACCGAAACAGGCCGTCTTAATTCCTCGTCATTCAAGATATTTGAAATGGCAACAGCATGCGCTTCCACCCCTGGAAAAACAGGGTCAAAAGGTGTTGCCCGGATATCCAAAACGGCTACGGCTGTCACACCAAAAATCACAATCTTGTCTTTGAGCTCGTCACCTTTTAACCTGCCCTTGAGAATATCAGCGGCAGAATAGTGAGGGAATGTACCGCCAGGGCCATAATGATTGAGTAACATACTCCCCGATGCATCCGTTTGGATTTCCAAAGGCCCCAAGTGGACTTCCTCCACACCCACATCACCCACTACAACCGACATATCTGGCCAATC
>CAZLES010000050.1:0-4400 GCA_964558615.1 uncultured Zetaproteobacteria bacterium | reverse complement strand
GCATACACATCTTTCACATTGTGATCAAGCAAGCGAACAGCTTCATCCACAACATTGACCTGCTCTTCAGAAAACACAATATCAAAACCAAGCGCTTTTGCCCCATATTCACCCAGTGCCCTGTCCACAACTTTGGCAATTTTATCTCGTGACCATGGCCAGCGACCAATCTCGGATAAGGCATCATCATCTACAGTAATAATGGCAACCCTGGGATCAGGTATCCTCGGGCCACGCGCCAAAAAGCGAAAATCCAGAGATTTGAGTTCAAATTGAGCTAAAGCTGCTGGTTTGATGATGGCAATGCCCAATGCCACAACTGCCATCACCACAATCAAGGGAATACCTAACCATTTGGAATACTTTTCAATGTATTGTGTTATCGTGTGCAGCAAAAAAACTCCCCTAATACCCTAAAAGAAACTACCCCTAACATATAAAGTAGTTGATATGTATTGATATTTCAAGCTCATGAAGAAAATGGCCTGACTACAATAAAAATTAAGACTGCAAGCAACGCCAATACAGGCAGTTCATTAAAAAATCGGTAAAACACATGGTCACGTGTGTTTTTCTTTCGCGCGAACACCTTGACCAGATACCCACAATACAAGTGATACACCACAAGCAACGTAACCGTGGCAACCTTCAACCAAAACCATGTTTGATGCCCGAAATAATCCCATTGGTCATAAGCCAGTATGAAGCCAAGGACTATCGTCAATACCATCATGGGTGTCACAAAACGATATAATTTCTGCTCCATCAAAGCCAGGCGCTGATGTACCGCTTCATCATCTGTCATCGCATGGTTTACAAATATACGTGGCAGGTAAAACAACCCCGCAAACCAAGATGTAAACATCATAATGTGAAAAACTTTAATCCATTCCATGCTTGCGCTATACCCCTTGGGGCAAACATAACTTTATTCAGCGACAACTGCAAAAAATGTCGTTAGGCTTTGCATCGATTCATCAATTTAGGAGTGATATCATGAAACACATCTTACTCATACTTGCTCTATCTTTACCTTTTGCTGCTTGCGCTGATAATGCCAGTCAACCCAACAAACAAGCAATCGAAAAAGCTCTGAAAGGCTTGCCTATTAAAGCTATTCAGGCTACGCCCATTGCTGGCTTATATGAAATACAAGCAGGAGACAAAATTTATTACACTGACACAACAGGACAATATCTCATCAATGGGCATATGTTTGACACCCGCAAGAAAACCGACTTAACCGCAGCTCGCCTTGCTGAAATCAATCGCATTGATTGGAAAGACTTACCGCTTGAAGACGCGATTGTCAGCGGCCCTGAAGATGGTCTGAAAATGGCAGTATTTACCGACCCGGACTGCCCTTATTGCAAGCGCCTGGAAAAACAGCTTCAACAAGAAACAGGTATTCGTGTTTATACCTTTTTATTCCCTTTGACCCAACTTCATCCGCACGCTTATGAAAAAGCCAAATCCATTTGGTGTGCCAAAAATCAACATCAGGCCATGATAGATGTCATGCTGCATGATAAAAGTTTACCCAAAGCGACTTGTGACACCCCCATTGATAAAAATATGGCTCTGGCAGCCAAACTCAATGTGATGGGCACACCCACCATGTTTGCCGCCAATGGTAGCAGATACACTGGAGGCAACTTAAAAGCATGGCTAAAAAAGAATCAGTAACCAAGGGCTGTTTACACTTATGTTGATATTGCCGCTGTCGCTCCAAATGAAGTCTGTCAAGGCGGCAGCTTAAGGCTTTAAGCAGGCCTCCCTTTGCTCGACATGGGCTTTGACCCAATGTTCAAAATCACCATAGGCCTGTAGAAATGCTGTAAAAATATCCAGCGGTGTTTTGCACACCAAACAGCGCTCAACCGCAATTAAAATCACGCCTTCTGGCAGTTTGAGTGTATCACCCGCGTTGGTATATAAATCATTGACCCCCAGCTTGCAGACCACCTGCTTTCCTGCCACTTCACGCCTGGCTTCTGCTTTTCCAAAAGCGATAATATAGAAATATTCACCAGCTTCCGCGCTAAGAACATCACCTGTGTTGTATTCAACCAGTTCGGATTCCTCAACCAACCACGCACGATCTTTTTCCGCGATGGATACAAGGCCAGGATGAGCATGAGCAACGGACGCAATCATACGCCTTTGCACAACCCCTACCAGACTTTCGCCTGCCTCAGGTGAAGTTTCCACAAGCTCAGTGATGACTTCATCATCAAACTCAAGCACTTTAACTTCCGATGATGCTGTAACGGTTGCCGTTCTTGGTAAGTGATATACACAGGCAAACTCACCAAAAAACTCACCTTTCTTCAAGTCTGTAAGGTCAATATCCTGCCCGCTTCGGGTTTTGACATGAACGCGCATCACACCATCCAGGATAAGGTAAAATTTTCTGCTGATTTCACCTTGCTTAACAATACTTTCACCTTCTTTCACCGTAAGCAAAGTACCCTTTCGTAAAAAATCCTTGGCTTCCGCGTCGGATAAGGTTTCAATTAATTCAAACATCTTGACATCATCATCTTGATGGGTGGCGCTTAAGGTCAACTCTGCCATGCTTTTAATGGATTCAATTTCATCTGTATCGGGATGCTTAAGCTGCTCACAAATGGTAATGAATGCCAGCGCATAGGTGGAATAACCAAGCGCCAACATACGCCTTGCCATATCCATGGCCAAATCACGCGCCGCCTCATTATCACCACGATCCTGCAACATTTGAATCATGGGTCGTGCAATATGCAAATCCTCTGGAAACGCCTTCAAAAGCGCTTTGTATGCGTAGGACAACTCTTGATCATTAAGTGGCATAAGGCACAGGTTAGACCCTATTGTTTAAAAAGCCAAGCCTAACCCGATGGCAAGTGACCAAATTTGAATCAGACTTGTATCGTTGCGCTTGTCTTGAGGATGCGTAGCTTTCGCTTTTTTGCATCATATCATTATCAGAGGAATCTTTATGCCATCATCTTCCCCATACGCCTTATTAAGTGTTTCCGATAAAACGGGTATTGCATCATTTGCGCAATCACTCATAGACATGGGCTTTCAACTTTTGTCCACAGGTGGCACCGCCCAACTGCTGCGAGAGGCAGGTATTGAAGTCCATGACGTATCCGACTACACAGGCTTTCCTGAAATGATGGACGGCCGTGTCAAAACGCTCAACCCTAAAGTGCATGGCGGCATTCTTGCCCGAAGAAACAACGAAGGTGATTTGGCTTCCATGGCAGAGCATGATATTGAGCGGATTGATGTGGTGTGTGTGAACCTATACCCCTTCCGTGAAGCAGTTGCAAAAGAAGACTGCACCATCACTGATGCCATTGAAAATATTGATATTGGCGGCCCTTGCATGGTTCGCGCTGCAGCCAAGAATCATGAATTTGTGACCATCGTGGTTGATCCCAACGACTACGAGATGGTCATTGCATCCATGCAAGATGGTACTTTGGATGTTCACAAACGCCGCGCTCTGGCGACCAAGGCTTTTGCGCATACCGCTGCTTATGATGGTGCCATTGCCAACCATTTTTCCGCGCTCAATGCCGATGGCAGCAAGCGCACATTCCCGGATATTTTTACCCGCCAGTTTATCAAAACTGCGGATGAGCTTCGCTATGGTGAAAATCCGCACCAAGCTGGTGCGTTTTATGCCGATGTTGAAGACCCTGTGACTTCCCTTGCAGATTGTGAAGTGTTGCAAGGCAAAGCATTGTCCTATAATAATATCGCTGATGCTGATGCCGCCTTTGCCTGCGTTTGCGACTTTTCCGAAAACGCGGCAGTCATTGTCAAACATGCCAACCCTTGTGGCGTAGCAGTGGGTAGCAACCAAGCTGAAGTGTATGAACGTGCCAGAGCAGCCGACAGCACATCCGCCTTTGGTGGCATCGCGGCTTTTAATCGACCTTTAGATAATGAAACAGCATCACTCATTGCCCAAACCTTTATGGAAGTCGTGATTGCACCAGGTTTCTCTGATGAAGCTTTAGAAACATTAAGTGCCAAGAAAAACCTGCGTGTTTTGCTCGCCCCATCAGTTGCTCCTGTGCAAGGTGGGCTAGACTTCAAACGTGTGAGCGGTGGTTTACTGGTGCAAGAGCGTGATGACCATATTTTAACCCGTGATATGTGCAAAGTGGTCAGTAAACGCCAACCCACTGAAGAAGAATGGCAAGATATGATGTTTGCCTGGACTGTAGCCAAACATGTGAAATCCAATGCCATTGTATTTGCCAAAGGTGGTGTCACCTTGGGCGTGGGCGCTGGGCAAATGAACCGTGTGAATTCAACGCGCATTGCTGTGCAACATGGTGGTGAAGCGATTCAAGGTTCGGCTGTGGCTTCTGATGCATTCTTCCCCTTCCGTGATGGTG
>CAZLES010000049.1:0-6095 GCA_964558615.1 uncultured Zetaproteobacteria bacterium | reverse complement strand
GATTTCTCTTTGCAATATATGCAGCGTATTGTATCGCAACTTGCCCGTGAGCATGATGGGCACAAAGTGCCTGTGATTCTTTATTCCAAAGGTGGCATGGGCTGGCTTGAAGCTATGGCGGATACTGGTTGTGATGTGCTTGGCTTGGATTGGTCCATTGATATTGATGAAGCCAAACGTCGCGTGGGGGACAAGGTGGCCTTGCAAGGCAATATGGATCCCACGATGCTGTATGCCAAACCAGAGCGTATTCGCAAGGAGGTCAAGGATATTTTGGCGAAGTTTGGGCATGGCAATGGGCATGTGTTCAACCTTGGGCATGGTATTACACCTGATGTGCCACCCGAACATGCCATTGAATTTTTTAAAGCGGTTCGGGAAGAATCTGTACAATACCATATGAAATAATCATTATGTTTACGGGAATTGTTCAAGATGTTGGGCGTATTGACGCGTTAGCGCATCAAGCCAATCAGTCACTGTTTGTATTTTTTACCAAACTGGATATGTCGGCTTGGCAGCTTGGTGATTCAGTTGCTGTGGATGGCTGCTGCTTGACTATCACAGGATTTCCTGATGACAAGCAAAGTTTATGGTCAGCTACGCTATCGCCTGAAACCATGAAATTAACAAGGTTTTCTAAGCTTCAAGAAGGTGCTGCGGTGAATCTAGAGCCTGCATTGCGTATGGGCGATGCCTTGGGTGGGCATATGGTGAGCGGGCATATTGATGATGTGGCGCAAGTGGTAAGTATTCAGCAAGCAGGGGAACACAGACAAATCACCTTTGCAGTACCCCATCACCTTAAGCCATATATTGTGGTGAAAGGTTCAGTGGCTTTGAATGGGGTAAGCTTGACCGTGAATACAGTTGCCAATCATCAGTTTAGTGTTAACTTGATTCCACATACGCTATCCCATACCAACCTTGGTGAATTAAGGCAAGGTGATGTGGTTAACCTTGAAACTGACCTTTTGGGGCGTTATGTGGAACGCATACTGGACTGTAAACATGATGCACAGGAGAAGCCATGAGCCTTGATTCTTGCGAAGAACTGATTGAAGAGTTGCGGGCCGGACGCATGATTATCCTTGCCGATGATGAGGACAGGGAAAACGAAGGTGATTTGGTCATGGCAGCGGAATGGGTGACCCCTGAGGCGATTAATTTTATGGCTACTCACGGCAGGGGCCTGATTTGCTTAACCCTGGAAGAAGCGCAAACAGAAAAGTTGGGCCTTGCCTTGATGACATCCCATGTCAACTCAAAGTTCAAAACCAATTTCACGGTTTCGATTGAGGCGGCAGAGGGTGTGACCACGGGGATTTCCGCCTTTGACAGAGCGCACACCATACGCACCGCCATTGCAGATGACGCAAAACCCGAAGATATTCACTCGCCAGGGCATGTGTTTCCACTGAAAGGGCAGGAAGGAGGGGTGTTGGTTCGCGCAGGGCATACCGAAGCCAGCATTGATTTGGCAAGGCTTGCGGGCTTAAAGCCAGCAGGCGTGATTTGTGAAATCATGAATGAAGATGGCTCTATGGCGCGTATGCCGGAGTTGAAGAAGTTTGCCAAAAAGCATGGCCTTAAAATTGGTTGTATCGCGGATTTGATTTCACACCGCCTCAAACATGATTCTTTGGTCAAACGTGAAGTGGAAGTACGGCTGCCAACAGAGTTTGGTGATTTTCGGATGATAGGTTTTAGCAATCTTGTTGATGATGCCGAGCATGTGGCTTTGGTGATGGGTAAGTGTAGCCCTGAAGAGCCTTGCCTGGTACGTGTGCATTCAGAGTGTTTAACGGGTGACGTGTTTACTTCACGTCGCTGTGATTGTGGATCGCAATTGCATGCGGCCATGAGGCAAATTGCGGAAGCAGGTTCAGGTGTGTTGCTGTATTTGCGTCAAGAAGGGCGTGGCATTGGTTTGTTCAACAAGTTAAAAGCCTATGCCTTGCAGGATGCGGGGCATGATACTGTAGAAGCCAACAAAAAGCTGGGATTTAAGGCAGATTTAAGGGATTATGGTATTGGCGCGCAAATCTTGCGGGATTTGGGTTTGCGCAAGCTCAGGCTTTTAACCAACAATCCGAAAAAAATCGTGGCTTTGGATGGCTATGGTTTGGAAGTGGTGGAGCGTGTGCAGCTTGGTACATTTGCTCATGAAGATAATATTCATTATTTGCAAACCAAACGTGATAAAATGGGGCATATGTTTGATGTGTTAGACCAAAAAGGTGGTAAAAAGTGAGTTTGGATACGCCCTCGCTAGAAGGAACAGTGGATGCCACAGGTTTGCGCATTGGTATTGTGGCTGCCAGATTTAATGAAAGCATTACCCATGCTTTAACTGATGGTGCAGTTGAAGCATTAAAGAAGCATGGTGCAAGTGATGAAAACATTACAGTTGTTCGCGTGGCTGGCGCGTTGGAAATCGGCACGATTGCGCAGCGTATGGCGAAATCAAGGCAGTATGATGTGATTGTATGTTTGGGTTGTGTGATTCGGGGGGGTACAGCGCATTTTGATTATGTATGCCAGGGCGCGATGGACGCGATTAATCATGTCGCGGAGCGTGGAGATATTGGTGTGGGTAATGGGGTGCTTACTGTGGATACCTTAGAACAAGCAGAAGAACGTACAGGTGGCGCGCATGGGCATAAGGGTGCAGAAGCAGCGCTTGCCGCGGTGGAAGTGGCGCAAGCCTTGAAATCTTTACCCCCCATGATGGAGCAGGCGTGAGCAGAAAAAAGAAAAGCCCGAATCGACATTTGGCAAGAGAATCAGCCGTTGAAGCCTTGTATGCCTGGCATAATGGCGGCAATGATGTGGCGATGTTGCCCGCGATTTTATCGGATAGATTAACCCAGGATGACAAGTATGGTCAGGATGAAGATTATCTGCGTGAAGTGGTGTATGGTGTGAGTGAAACATATCATGACCTGGACACCATGATTAGCCAGGCTGTGCAGGGGCGAAGTTTGAGAAGTATTGCGCATGTGGAGCTTAACATATTGCGTATCGCGGCGTGGGAATTGAAGCATCGCTTGGAAATTCCGTATAAAGTGATTATAAATGAGGCGTTGGAATTAACCAGAGCATATGCCGATGAACCGTCACGAGGTTTTATCAATGGCGTGTTAGACAAGATTGCGCAAACATTGAGGGTGTCTGAAATCAAAAAGTAAGGCAGCGATGGCATCAGGTGGGATGATGCCTAAAATACAAAGGATAGGGGGAGTCGTATTGGAATACATTGAGTGTACACATTGCGGCAAACGCTATGCTGCCAACGACAAGATTCGTGCTTCAGAAGGCAAGTTTGTCCGGTGTAAGCATTGTTTAGAAAAGTTTATGATTGTGGTGCACGACTCGGAAAAACGGGGTATAGCTTCAGAGAGTGATGAATTCGATGCCACAGGGGGCTGGGATCCCACATTGACCGCGCCACCTCATGAGGCTGTAGTATTTGATGGCAGTAAACAAGATACACCACAACCAGCCGATAAAGCTCCTGAAGATGATTCAATCATTGAGTGGGATCCATCGCTTACCATGCCTGTTCAAGATAGCGATGAAGATAGAAGTGGTGAAGATGAGCCGCTTAGTGATGAGGAAATTCAAGCCCAAGCAGAAGCAGCGCTTGCCAAGGCCAGGCAAGAGAAAAAGAAAAAAATCATATTGTATGCGGTGCTGGGCGTAGTTTTTATTTTGTTGGCGCTTAGCCTTTACATGGCTTTTCTTGGTGATGAAGAAGCGCAGGTTACAACCACTCAGGTCAAAGCTGTTAAGCGTATTAGCCCTGAAGAGATAGATAAAAACAACCCGAAGTGCAGGGCGGCTTCGGCAAGGCAATGGTTGCTGGACTATCAGGCCATGCATGAAGATTATGACGCGAAAGCATGGATGAGCATGCTTGAACAAGCCCAGTTCAGAATGGATGATGTGAAACAGGTATGCAAATCCCCCAGGATTCTTGGCAATATTCTTGAAGCAGCCACGGCGGGTGAAAAACCTGATTGGTTTGCCAAGGAAATCGAAACTTATACCCGATAGGTTGTTGTAGCGTGATGAATATGCGTGCGTTTACATACTCATGGAAAGGTTTGATGGCAGTGTTGTTCATGGGCTTAGGCCTTGTTGCTTGTGGTTCGGATTCTGCAACTGTGGGGCAGCCAGATCCAGTTACTGCATCAGGGCAGCTTGCGGTGTCTGGCACGGCAGCAACAGCGCTTACCACAAACGGTCTTTTTCGCCCCAATAAAGGGGCGCTCATTCAAAATACGGGTGAATATACCTTGAAGTTTGATGATACCCACCAAGCAATCAACCTGATTTACAGTGAGTTTACGGATGCAAAGTCGCAAATGGTGTATCAGCTTGATGTTTCTCAACTCTGGCTAAACAATACATGGCAAATACGCAGTGTGGGTGTACCAATCCCCAATGTTGTTGTGGACAAGGCGCAGCTTTCACTTACGTTGTCGCAGGTGACGCTGACAGGCTCACCCACACCTGATACACTGATCCTTGATGGTATGATTCAAATACAATAGGTGTATATGGGCTCAATGCGTCATATTGCTCCCTGACTTTGTGCCTGCTGTTGTCATTTCCACCGTGGAAAAGCCTGCACGTTGGTCGACATGATAGTTTGTTAGCCACAGATAAACATGGATATACACAGATAAAGCAGGATGTATTCATTGTCGTTCCTGCGTGGGCGGGAATCTATGAATCTATACCTGCCTTGGTGACTTTGTGGTTCATTTATATTCCTAGTTCATTTTTAACAACATGAAACAAGGGGGTTGAAAAGCTGTTGGTGCGCCCTTATCTAAGTGGTAAGCGAATCATGTTTAACCATTTGAAACAAGTAGGAGTATAGATATGGCAAAAGTAATCGGTATTGATTTAGGCACGACCAACTCATGTGTGGCCGTGATGGAAGGGGATAACGCGAAAGTTATTCCAAACAGTGAAGGTGATAACACGACACCCTCAGTGGTCGCCTTTACAGATGATGAGCGTCTTGTGGGCGCAGCGGCGAAGCGCCAGATGGTGACCAACCCTGAAAAAACCTTTCACGCGGTAAAACGCCTGATTGGTCGCAAGTTTGACTCAAAAGAAGTAGAGCATCATCGAGAATTGGTGTCTTACCCTATTGTGAAAGCAGACAATGGGGATGCTTGGGTTGAAGTTGACGGTAAAAAAATGAGCCCTCAGGAAATATCGGCCATTGTGTTGCAAAAAATGAAAGCAACCGCCGAAGATTATTTGGGCGAAGAAGTGAAAGATGCAGTGATTACTGTGCCTGCGTATTTTAACGACTCACAACGTCAAGCAACCAAAGATGCTGGCGCAATTGCTGGGCTTAATGTATTGCGTATTGTCAATGAGCCTACGGCTGCTGCATTAGCATATGGTCTTGATAAAACAGAAGAAAATCACTTGATTGCGGTGTATGACCTTGGTGGTGGTACATTCGATATTTCAATTCTTGAAATTGGTGATGGCGTATTTGAAGTCAAATCAACCAATGGTGATACATTCCTTGGTGGTGAAGACTTTGACCAAGTATTGATTCAATATTTGGCTGATGAATTCAAGAAAGAGCAAGGTGTAGATTTAACTAAAGATGCGCTGGCATTACAGCGTTTACGCGAAGCAGCAGAAAAGGCAAAAATTGAGCTGTCTTCAAGCCAGCAAACGGAAGTCAACCTGCCATTTATTACAGCAGATGCTTCAGGACCAAAACACTTGTTGATTAAAATTACACGTGCGAAATTTGAGTCGCTGGTCAGTGATTTGGTTGAGCGCTCGCTTGAGCCATGTAAAGCGGCATTAAAAGACGCGGGTGTGAAAGCATCCGATATTCACGAAGTGGTTTTGGTGGGTGGTCAAACCCGTATGCCTTTGGTGCAAGAGAAAGTAAAAGCATTCTTTGGCACTGAGCCACATAAAGGCGTGAATCCTGATGAAGTGGTAGCAATTGGTGCTGCGATTCAAGGCGCGATTTTAACTGGTGATGTCAAAGATGTGTTGTTGCTTGATGTCACACCATTGTCTCTTGGTATTGAAGTGGAAGGTGG
>CAZLES010000048.1:0-6155 GCA_964558615.1 uncultured Zetaproteobacteria bacterium | reverse complement strand
CCCGCTTTTGCTAAGCAGCGAAGAAATACACAGCTATTTAGGGGCAGCTTTTTGATTCGAGGCATCCATGCCTCTTAAGGGCAAGCCCCACACTCAAGTACGCCTAAATCCGCTGTCCTGCGGATTTTTGGTTCGTTTTGAAGGTGAATTGCGAAGCAAGAGAGGCTCCCCTGGAGGATGGCTGCCCAAAATACATAAAGTTAACCACAAAAACTCAGCGGCTTGCTGTCATGTCAATTGCCCAAGCGCCCTAGAGCTCACAAAAACAACAAGGTTACACCACCCAAAAGCAAAATAACTGCGGCTATCATGCTTACTATCGCAGGAAATGGCTTCTCCTTGCGTGTATTGGGATCATCGCAACAACTCATGCCCATAACCTAGCAAAAAAGGCTGCTTATGTTAAATTTGCGCTTCTTGAAGCGATGAGGTAGCAGCAAAGCAATGATTTCTTTAATTTGGGCAATGGATAACAACCGTTTGATTGGCGCGAACAATCAGATGCCCTGGCATTTGCCTGCGGATATGGCGTGGTTTCGTAAGCATACGCTGGGTAAACCCGTACTGATGGGTCGTAAAACCTTTGAGTCACTGGGTAAGCCTCTGCCTCAACGCTATAATATCATTTTATCCCGCCAACAAGACTTGCACATTGAAGGTTGCGAAGTGGTGCATAGCTTCGATGATGTGGTGCCTATGTTTAAAGATAAAGAATTGATGGTCATGGGCGGAGCTGAAGTTTATAACCTGGCCCTGCCTTATGCTGACAAGCTGTATTGCACGCAAATTGACCATGCATTTGAGGGTGATGCCTGGTTTCCTGACATGGATATGTCACCCTGGCAGCGTACACACCAGGAAAAACATGCACCCGATGAAAAAAACACATATGCTTATCGCTTTGAAATATATACGCGGAGATAAAAGCTTATGATACGCTGGTTATTGATATGCTGTTTATGGATAATGCCCGCATGGGCGGATAATGAAAACGGTCTGGAACAAGCCAAACAAGCCATGCAGGCCGGGCGTTACGCGCAAGCCTTAAAAACTCTGGAAAGCCTAGTCAAACAAGAGCCCAACAATTACGAAGCCTGGTTTTTATTTGGTGTCGCCCAGGTACATGAGCAACAAGACCATCAAGCCATTGAAGCTTTTAAACATGTAATAGAACTGCGGCCAAATCTGGCAGAGCCGCACAATAATCTGGCCGCTGTGTATAACAACCTGGGTGATACCCAGGCTGCTATTCGTGAGCTGGAAACGGCCTTGAAAAAGCGCCCCAACTACGCAGTAGCCGAAGAAAACCTGGCTGACCTGCACATCAAACTCGCCCTGAAATACTACCATGACAGCTTGAAACATGGCGCGAATCGTGCTGTGGAACAACGTTATGCCCGCTTGCTGCGTGTGCGCAATCCCGCAGCAGATACACAAGATACCATGGTAACACAACACACCCCAAAAAAAGACCATGTGCCAGCCATGAAGCCTGCAAAACCTGATACCAAATCAGTTGCGAATACTGCACCCTCAACCACCACAGCCAAACCTCAAGCCACAGTCATAACACCTGCTGAAAAAACCATGCCTTCCATCGCTGAAGACAAATCAATTACAGGTGTGCTGGATGCGCTGGAAGCATGGCGAAAGGCATGGTCGGAAAAAAATCTGGATGCTTATTTCAATGCCTATGCTGAAGATTTCAAGCCTGGTGCCCGCTTTAACTCTGTTGACGCATGGAAAGCATACAAAACACGCGTGATTCAGAATAAAACCTTTATTGATATACAACTTGAAAAGGTAGAAGTTGATATTCCCGCCAGCCGCGATATGGCCAATATCCGTATGCTGCAACATTACCGCTCCAACACTTTTTCTGGTGATAACTGGAAAACAATAACCATGAAATACACCCCCAAAGGCTGGAAAATTGTTGCTGAGGTATCTCGCCCATGAGCCAGGCTTTCATCATCATACTTGGCTTTTTTCTGGCAACGACAACCTGGGCAAGTGAAGTACATATCACGCCAGACCTAAGCCAGCGCATGTGGCAGGCTCTGGAGCAACCCGATGCGCAAATCGACCCTGAAGAACGTAGTATTCTGGGCGCAGCACTGGCCTTGAAACAAAATAACCCTGAAAAAGCCCTGCTCATGCTCAACATGATGAAAACCAACGCAGATCCTTTAGCCAATCTGCTGCGCGCTGAAGCACATCGCAGGGAAGCCTTGAAAGCGGTGTCATCTGCTGGAGATTATGCCAAGCACCGCAAACTTGCCGCCAAACAACTGGCCGCGATTGACCTCAATGATGATTTGCATGAAGCCACCGTTCGCCTGCAAGCCTTTGCCGATAAAATTGATGGCACATCAGGCTTCCCTTTGGATGTGTTGCAACTCGCGCCTGATGTACAAAGTGTTTTTCTGGTGGATAAGGCTCGCTCACGATTGTTTGTTTATCATCGTGATACGAATGGTAAATGGGTTCGCGTTGCGGATGAATATGTCGTAACGGGCGCAAAAGGTGGTGACAAACAAAGGCGGGGTGACGCGCGTACACCCAATGGCATATACCGCTTCACATCCATACGCCATGACCCTGAGCTTCGCGCCCAATATGGTCCTGTCGTGTTTCCCATTGATTACCCCAATACCCTGGACAAACTGCATGGCAAAACAGGGGATGGCATCTGGATGCATGGTTACCCTGAGTCCAAGAAACGCCGCCCACCGCAAGACACACGAGGCTGCTTTGCCTTGCCCAATCCCGTGTTAAAACAAATGGAAGCCTATGTAAAACCAGGGCAAAGCTGGGTGGTGATTGGGGAAAATTTTGCCTTTGGAAACAAAAGCGAACAAACACCACTATTAACCTCCATTCAATCCGCTATCCAGGCATGGGAACAAGACTGGGAATCCCTGGATAATGAAGCCTACTTATCGCATTACCACAAACAATTTCGTTCAGGGAAACATGACCTGAAGAGCTGGACCCGCTACAAGCAGCGTATCAACAGCCGTAAAACATATATCCATGTCACCTTGGATGATATGACCATCATTCACGACCCCAACCCATGGCAAGAAGGGGAAGTCGCTGTGGTTGAATTTGAGCAAACTTATCAATCCAATAATTACAACGATAAGGGTAAAAAGCGCCTGTACCTTGCTCGTGATCACACACAGTCCCCTTGGAAAATCCTAATTGAAGAGAGCCTAAAACCATGAGTGAAAAAGATAGCACGGACAGCAAGCAGGCCGATAACAAACCCGTTGACTTTAATCAACGACGCATCCAGGCCCTAGCCAAGGAAAATAGCCAGCTCAAAGCTTATGTTGCCACCATGATGGAACGCTTGCGGGAAAACGAGCAACTCTTTTCCAAGCTGTTTGCGTTGGAAGTCAAGGTGCTTTCCGCGGGAGACCCTGAAGATATGTGCTTTACCCTGCTTCGTGAACTACGCAGCCAGTTTTCTCTGGATTTGGTTCGCTTTTGGTTTGACCGTGAAGGTATCATTGGCTCCTGCTCAATGTCTTCTCTCTCAGATCATGACCTGATTTGGCTGGAAGCCGGTGAAATTACGGCCATGGGCCTTCACCGTCGTGATGTGTGGTTGCTGCAACTGGAAAAAGATGGCTTTCCCTGGCTGCAAGAGCGGGATGAGCATATCAATTCCTTTGCCTTGTTGCGCTTGGGCACTCAGGATAAACCCTTTGGTGTGATAGGCTTGGGTTCAGCTGACCCTGACAGGTTTACACCTGAACAAAGCACAGACTTTTTACAGCACCTAGCCCAGGTCATTAGCCTGAGTCTGGAACATGCCATTTCACATCAGCGCCTAGCCAGGCTTGCCATCACCGATGCCTTGACAGGCACACAAAATCGCAGGTTTTTACAACCCTACAGCCATCAGCCGCTATCAAGCTGGTTTGGCAAGGGTGTGCCTGTATCCGCGTTATTCTTTGATATGGATGATTTTAAGGGATTGAACGACCGTCTGGGGCACACCGCGGGTGATGAGATATTACAAGCCATGGCAGATACGATTCGCAAGCATGTTCGCGCCCAGGACCCCCTGATACGCATGGGGGGAGATGAGTTTGTATTGTTATTACCAGGCTGCCAGAAAGAAAAAGCCATGCATATTGCCGAAAACATACTCAAAGATGTGCAAACATTTAGCTATAAAGATGAGTCTGTTAGCGTGAGCATTGGGCTTGCCCATTCGGATCATCACCAGGATTTAACCCTGACACAATTGATTAAACAAGCAGATAAAGCCATGTATGTTGCCAAGGCGCTGGGTGGCAACCGTATTGAAATGCCGCCTGAAAAGGCTGAGGAGTAGTACACTGCTGTTTATTCAGGCTTGCCAGGCTTTTGCTGATGAGCTCAAGCAAGTTCGTCTTGCCTCATCCCACACCATTGATAGTTACCAACGTGACCTCAAACTGTTTCTTGCTTTTGCCACGCAGCAAACCAAACAGCATCAGACAACACTGGCTTTGGCAGACATCAACCGTGAACTGATACAAGACTGGCTGGTATCAGGACATAGCCAGGGGCTTGCGCCAGCTACCTTGGCCAGACGTTTATCATCGCTTAAAAGCCTGTTTGCCTTTGCGGTACGCCAAAAGCTTTGCGCTGACAATCCCGCGGCCGGTATTCGCGCCCCCAAGCTTGGCAAGCGCTTGCCCAAAACCCTGCCACAACAACAAACCAAAGCTTTGCTGAAAAATACCAATCGCACATTTGATGAGCGAGAGCTGGCTTTACTGGCCTTGCTTTATGGCTGCGGCTTGCGTGTGTCCGAGGTTGTAGGGGTGAATTTGAGCGATTTGTCCATAAACTTCAAAAGCAGGGTCGGAGAAGTTCGCGTATTGGGGAAAGGCAACAAGGAACGCATTGTCCCCTTGCCTGAACAAGCTGTACTCCTGATTGCATCATGGCTGAATGTGCGTGGCAACTTCCTGCCCAGGGAAGATGCGCTGTTCGTCAACAGGTTTGGCAAACGCTTAAGTGTACGCTCGGTACAACGTATGCTGAAAAGCAGAGCCATGGAAACGGGCGCGGACTTAAGCATCACCCCGCATAAATTACGCCATTCTTTTGCAACCGATATGCTAGCAGGTGGCGCAAACTTGCGTACCATTCAACAGTTTCTTGGCCACGCGTCCCTAGCCACCACCGAACACTATACCCATGTCACCTTGCCACAATTGCAACAAACTTATGCCAAAGCGCACCCCAGAGCGAAACCAAAACACAATGAATAATCCCATCAATATGCGCATGTTCGCGCTGAATATACTGCATGCGGTGCTGGTGCGAAAGCATAAGGCCAAAGCCAGCCTTGAACATATCATGGCTGAACAAGGCTGGACGGCGCAAGACGCGGCATTTTTGCGCGAAATGGTATATGGCGTATTGCGGCACCACTTCACTTTGGAAGCGGACATCAGTCGTTTTATCAAGCAAAAGCCTGATGAACATAGCCGCATAGCCTTGCTTTTGGGCGCTTACCAAATCAGGCATATGCGTATCCCCAATCATGCCGCGGTGAGTGAAACCGTGGCTGCCATCAAACCTTATGCGCCGCAAGACGCGGGCTTTATCAATGCGGTGCTGCGTAAAGTTTCAGACAGTGAACCACCGACCAAATACAAGCCGCATCAGCGCGCTGAATTACCCAAATGGATGTATGCAAACTGGCGCGATGCTTTTGGCACAGAACAAGTACAAGCCATGATGCGGGCTTGCAACACAACGCCTGATTTATGTGTTGCTGTGTTTGGTGACCGCTCATCTTGGATAGAGCAAGCCAATGCGCAAGGTTTTACAGCAACCGAAGGTGAGTTCTCGCCTTATGCGGTATTGCTGCCCAGCCATACCCAAGTGTCTGCCCTGCCTGATTATGCTGAAGGTGGATTTATCGTCATTGACCAGGCCGCTCAAGCTGCCACCTTGCCACTTACTTTAACCCATGAAACAGGGCATGTTTTGGATATTTGTGCAGCCCCAGGTGGTAAAACAGCTATGCTTGCCAAGCGTTTTCCTAAAGCACAAGTCACTGCTATTGAATTCAACCTCAAACGTATTCCACGTTTACAAGCAAACATTAATCGTTTAAACCTCAAAAATGTTGAGATTGT
>CAZLES010000047.1:0-6197 GCA_964558615.1 uncultured Zetaproteobacteria bacterium | reverse complement strand
ATTTCACGCAGCGCAATATCATTATTGAGCATGTTGGGGGTGAAAGGCTGCTTGTGTTTAAGTGCCTGATGACGAGCTTCTCTCAAACAATGCAAATCAATGGTTTCAAGAATACGCAGTGTGTCGGGACAGGCTTTAGCTACACGCCAGCCAAATTGTTCCTCCATCATAAAGCGGTCGAACAGCACAATATCTGGCTCAAGATCAGCCAAAAAATCATCAAAGCTACTACAATTCAAAGCAATCTCTTGCGTAAATACACCAAGCTTGTTCAAAGGGGTGCTGGCTTTATTTTTAATCGCAGGACATGCAAATGTAATGTTCCATTTTTTCCTCTGAAACAAAGCTATATATCCCATGATACGCTGGCTTGCGCCTGTGCTGCCTGGCTCAGGCCACACAAGCCCAATGATAAGAATATGAGGGTTATCTAGCGGCACTGGTCTGCCTCCAGGCTGCGAGAATTACAGACAAGTATCGACAATAAGGTTTGAGTGAGTAGATTTGCCAAACTTATGTTGGAGGTTTTATTATGGCACGTGTTACCATTGAAGATTGTATTCGTCATTATCCTAACCGCTTTGAGATGATTGTTCTTGCCGCACGCCGTGCGCGTCAGTTGCAGAATGGTATGCCAAGCGTACTTGAAGAGGAAGGGCATAAACCAACTGTGCAAGCGCTCAAAGAGCTTGGCGAAGGTTATGTGACTTGGGAAAATGTGTTTGAGCTTGAAGCACAGGAACGCGATCAAGCCCAAGCGCAAGCAGAGCTGGCTGCTTAATTTTACCTTTTCTTTGCGGTTTGTTTATTCAACGAGACTTGTAAATCATGAGCCGCATTTTTGAAATCACAAAACAAGTCAAAACATATATGCCCAAAGCTGATGTGGAGCTTATCAATCGGGCATATGTGTTTGCCGCTCAGGCTCACGCGCGCCAGCGCCGCAACTCTGGCGAACCTTACATTACTCACCCCTTGAATGTCGCAAAGAATCTGGCTGATTTGAAGCTGGATGTGCCATCTATCATGACAGGACTATTGCATGATACTGTGGAAGACACCCATGTTACACTGGAGGATATCCAGCAGCGATTTGGTGATGAAGTGGCACGTTTGGTGGATGGTGTGACCAAGGTGGGCAAAATTCATTTTACTTCATCAGAACACCAAAAGGCTGAAAATTTTCGTAAAATGATTATGGCCACAGCACAAGATTTGCGTGTACTGCTGGTGAAGCTTGCTGACCGCCTGCACAATATGAATACCCTGGCCGTGATGCGCAGCGATAAGCAAAAGCGTATTGCGATTGAGACCATGGAAATCTATGTACCGCTTGCGCATCGTTTGGGTATCCACTGGATTGCGCAGGCCATGGAAGATTTGGCATTTCAATACATAGAGCCAGAAGCCAGCCGTGAATTGGAAGAAAAAATTGAAGGCAGACTTGAATTTTTGACTCAAACGAAAACACGTATTGAAGGCATTATTCAGGAAGCGCTTAGCCGTCAGGGTATTGAAGCCAAAGTGCAAGGGCGTATGAAGAATCGGTATAGTTTGTATCAAAAGATGCAACGCAAGAACCTTGATTTTGATGAGATTTACGACTTTATTGCGTTTCGTGTGATTGTGGAAGACACACCTGCCTGCTATCATGTGTTGGGTATCATTCACAGCCTGTATCATCCTGTTCCTGGTCGTTTCAAGGATTATATTGCCTTGCCCAAAGCCAATGGCTATCAATCTTTGCACACGGCAGTGATTGGCCCCGACCATTTTAGAATTGAAGTGCAAATTCGTAGTGAATCCATGCATCATTATGCCGAAGATGGGGTGGCAGCACATTGGCTGTATAAATCTCAGGACAACACGAACGAAAAAGAAGATATACAAGGGTTTCAGTGGCTAAAACAATTAGCGGAAACCTTGCACACCGCGGATAATCCTGGTGAGTTTCTGGAAAATGTGCGCCTGGATTTGTTTGTCAAGGAAGTGTATGTCTTTTCTCGGGATGGTGATTTGTTTGCCCTGCCTCGTGGCAGCACACCTCTGGATTTTGCCTATGCCGTGCATACGGATGTGGGTAATCATTGTGTAGGTATTCGTATCAATGGTGAGCCTGCTGAGTTCAAACAGGAATTACTCAATGGTGATGAAATTGAAGTGTTAACCAGCCCTGAGCAAACACCATCACGCTCGTGGCTGCAATGGGTCAAAACATCCAAGGCAAAACAAAGCATTCGCCAATGGTTCAGGGCGCAAGAAAAAGAAAGCGCGGTGCGTTTGGGCGGACATTTGCTGGCAAGCGCTTTGGGCAAGGAAACCATACGCCATGATGTGTTGCAGTTCGCAGGATGCAAGGATGATTTGGAGCTGAAAGAAAAGCTCGGCCGTGGTGAACTGAAAGTGGCAGACCTGTTGGCATATATGCATAAGGATGAAGCAAGCGTGATACGCAGGCGTATATTCTCCGAATCAAATATGCAGCCAGCAACATGCTGTCATCCCATTCCTGGTGATCAGGTGGTGGGTTCTTTTGTGAAGGGAGAAGGATTTGTTTTGCATGATCAACAATGCCCTGTAGTCATGAGCAAAGACGCGACAGAATGGGTGGATGTGGACTGGCAACCTGTGCAAGGCCAATATTACAAAACAGGCATCGAGGTGTTTTGTAGCAATGAGCGGGGTTCGCTAGGGCTTGTCACTTCGAGGTTGTCACAGGAAGATGCCAATATTGAAGACCTGAAGATTGAGCAGCTTCCTGGCACATTAACCTTACTTTATATTTTGATTGACGTGCAGGACAGGTTGCACCTGGCACGGATATTTAAGGCTCTGAAATCACTGGACCATGTTAGCAGGGTTCGCCGTCACCATGCTTCTAACCTGGGCGGCCAGGCTGTAA
This sequence comes from uncultured Zetaproteobacteria bacterium, assembly GCA_964558615.1. Taxonomy (GTDB): domain Bacteria; phylum Pseudomonadota; class Zetaproteobacteria; order Mariprofundales; family Mariprofundaceae; genus Ghiorsea. Next base: position 3,295 of record CAZLES010000047.1, on the reverse strand, counting down.
AATATCGTTTTGGCTCTGTGTTGCAAAGCGTGGCATCTCTGGGCAAGACACTGACCAAACCATTCAAGAAAAAAGATAAAAAGAAAACACATGAATAAAGGATTGAGAAACTTATGACATTACAAGCTATACATACAAAAGGCGCTCCCAAAGCAGTCGGCGCATATAGCCAGGCTATGCTGTGCGGGAACATGCTTTATACATCCGGGCAAATTGGTCTAAACCCCGTTTCAGGTGAAATGGTGGCGGATGATGTGGCAAGCCAAGCTGAGCAAGTGGTGAAGAATTTAACGGCTGTGATTCATGAAGCAGGGGGAAGCCTGAACCAAATTGTAAAAGTAACCATTTTTCTTGAAGATATGGCTGATTTTGCGGTGGTTAATCAAATCTACGCGGATTGGCTGGGAGACCACAAGCCAGCGCGCTCCACTGTTGCTGTAGCTGCTTTGCCCTTGGCGGCAAAAGTTGAAATGGACTGTGTGGTAGCACTTGGATAGTCGGTTCATTCGGGTTAACGCATGATTGAGAGCACTGCCACTTCAGCATTGATTATTGCTGTGCTGGTTGCTGTGGCAGCGCAGCTTCTCGCGGCAAGGCTGAAGTTTCCTCCGATTATTATCTGGTTGGCAGCAGGCATGTTGCTGGGCTCTTATGGTTTGAATGTGATTCATGCGCATTTGCTTGAAGGCGCGCTGCATACATTGATTGAACTGGGTTTGGCCGTGATTCTTTTTGAAGGCGGCCTGAACCTTAATCTGAAAACATTAAAAGAACATGGTTGGACAGTAGGGCGGCTTGTGTTCATCGCACCTGTGCTCACTATGTTGATTGGCGGTGCCACAGTTCATGTTTTGATAGGCATGGGCTGGCCAATATCATTATTGTTTGGAGCGTTGGTTGCAGTAGGCGGCCCCACTGTCATTACACCTATTGTGCGGCAGGTTCGCTTAGACAGGCATGTTAGCCATATCCTCACAGGTGAGGCCATGTTGGTGGATGCCGTGGGCGCGATTCTTGCTATTGTGATGTTACAAATTGTATTGCTGCCCGAACTGGATGCCTTGCATAGTTTTCAGGAAATCATGATCAAGTTTGCTGTGGGCGCACTGGTAGGCGGGCTTGGTGGCTGGCTGCTCGGGCTTGCCTTGCGCCATCATCTTGCGGAAGGGCTGGAGTTGCGCTCGGTCATGACTCTGGCCATAACCTGGGGGATATTCCTGCTTGCAGACCAAATCAGTTCACAGGCAGGCCTTTTGGCGGTGTTGGTTTCAGGCGCGGTTTTGCAGCGTATGGATATATCGGATTTACAAAACCTGAAACATTTCAAGGGCAGCTTGTCCATGCTGCTGATTGCGATGTTATTTGTGCTGTTGGCAGCCAGTCTTGATATACAAAAAATGGAAGCATGGCTTTGGCAAGGTTTACTCATCTTTGCTGTGCTGGCAATTGTGGTTCGCCCGCTTGGGGTTTGGTTATCTACGGTAGGAAGTAACTTAAACAAACAGCAAATTACTTTTCTTGCCTTGATGGCACCGCGCGGAGTGGTTGCTGCGGGTGTGACTTCATTATTTTCCATCATTTTGCTTGAGGCAGGCAATCCTCATGCGGAGACACTACTGGCCCTGGTATACATCATTATCATTGTTTCGGTATTCACCTATAGCTTTTTGGCCAAACCCCTTAGTCAATGGTTGCATGTTGAAGGAGGGAGCGATCGTTCGGTATTGATTGTGGGTGGTGGTCAAGTTGGTGCTGAGCTTGGGCGTTTATTAAGTGAAGACAGAGAAGTTCGCTTTTTGGACATGAATGGGCAAGTGGTATCACACTTGAAACAAGCTGGTTTTGAAGCTGTGCGCGGCAATGCTTTAGACCCGTTGTATATGGAAATTGTTCATGCTGAGGAAATTGATACAGTGATTGTGATGACAGGTTCATCTGACCATAATCTGCACATCGCTCGTCTGGCCTATGATATGTTTCATATTCATGATGTGTATGTCACTTTGGATGAAGGTGATGAGAAAAAATACAGCAGCTTGATGCATCAATTGCAAGCCAAACGCCTGTTTGCCAAACCTTATACCTTTACCTACTGGCATGACCAAGCAACACGCAAGCGGTTAGTATATGATACCAAAACAGTAGATGAAGCATCAGGATTGGCAGGCCTGAAAATGAAAGATATGCGTATTCCCAGCGGTGTCTTGCCTTTGGCCGTGGTGCGGGATGGGTTGTCTTATATTATACATGATGATCTGGAGTTGACGTTGGGCGATGAGGTTTACGCATTGCTCAGACCTGAGCGTATGAAAGAGGGGCAGCCCATGCTGGAGGCAAAACAAGAATATAAGTCTGAGCAAATACCCAAAAGCGCTTGAAGCATGATATTGCAAACACGCTTTGCGCCTTCGCCAACAGGATTTTTGCATCTTGGTAATATTTATTCAGCACTACAATGCCAGGCCTGGGCGAAAGCCAATGACGCAACTTTGTTGTTGCGGATTGAGGATATTGATTTTACCCGTTGCAAACCTGAATTATCCAGGCAAATCGTTGATGATTTACGCTGGATGGGTATAAGTTTTGATGGGGAAGTAGTTTACCAAAGCCAGCGTTTGAATTTGTATCAACAAGCTCTGGATACCCTCATAGCCATGGATGTGCTTTATCCATGCTTTTGCACGCGCAAGCAAATCAGTGAACACGTTTCTAATCCCGGGGTATCATCGTTGGATACATACCCTAAAACCTGTCTTTTGCTTCATGAGCAAGAACGAGCATTACGCAAACAGCAGATGCCGTTTTCCTGGCGGTTGAACAGCCAAAAAGTCAAGAAAATGCTGGATAAGGATTTGTATTGGTTGGACGCGGATGGTATGAAACACGGTTTTGATGTGGTGGATGATATTGGTGATGTGATTATTGGGCGCAAGGATATTCACTATAGTTATCATCTGGCTGTGGTGGTGGACGATGCGGTACAAAATATAAGCCATGTGATTCGAGGGAAAGATTTGCGCAGCTCTACACCTGTGCATCGCGTGTTACAGTTACTATTGGGGTATGATTCACCTGTATATTTACATCATGACTTGATTCATGATGCAGCAGGGCAAAGGCTTGCCAAAACCAAGCAATCACCCACACTTTTATCTTTGAGAGAGCAGGGTTTTACACCAAGAGATGTTCTTGGCTTACTTGAAAAAGTGAGTAAAGCCTAACTAACCTATGCTTCATCCTCATCTTCACCCGCAAGAATGCGAGCGGCTGCTTCATGATCCACATGGCGAATATC
>CAZLES010000046.1:0-6225 GCA_964558615.1 uncultured Zetaproteobacteria bacterium | reverse complement strand
CATTGTTGGGCGTGGGTGGAATGCAGTTGTTTAAAGCTGAAACACCAGGGCCTGTTAAAGACAAGCTTACTGCAAGGGTGACGGAAACGGCTAAAGTGTTGTGGTTTATTTACTTGGGAATTACTTTTGTAACAGGTATGTGTTTATGGTTGGCAGGTATGGGGCTGTTTGATGCGGTTAATCATGCGATGACAACGGTTGCGATTGGTGGGTTTTCAACCCATGATGCAAGTATTGGTTATTACGACTCGTTATGGATTCGTGGGTTTATTGTATTGTTTATGCTGCTTGCGGGGGTTAATTTTACGCTACATTTTGCGGCCTTGCGCAGAGGATTTTCAGTTGAAACCTATCTTAAAGATGAAGAGTTCAGGGCTTATATGACATGGATGTTTTCGCTCATGGCTTTGATTGGGATGGTTACAATTGCAACGGGGCACGGTAGCTGGGATGAAGTTGTTTTTAATACAGTTGCTGTTGCGACAACAACAGGGTTTGCGGTTAGTGATTATAGCTTATGGTCACCAGGTGTATCCATGCTTTTATTCTTGGCGATGTTTGTTGGTGCTTGCGCGGGTTCCACTGGTGGTGGCATGAAGGTGGTACGTGTACTCCTGCTTTTTCGTCAGGGTATGAGAGAAGTACGGCGTTTGATTCACCCTCATGCGGTGATACATGTAAAGATAGGAAAGCAAAGTGTACAAGGCCCTGTGGTACAAGCTTTATGGGGCTTTTTTGTACTGTATATGGTATGTTTTGCCGTTATAGCTATTCTTGTTGCCATGACAGGGGTAGATATCACAACTGCAATTTCTGCCGCTGCAGCCTCGATTACCAATACAGGGCCAGGCTTTGGTGCTGTCGGTCCTGCAGATAATTATGCATCACTTCCAGATATGGCTAAAGCTGTTTTGATGCTAGGCATGGTTTTGGGTCGGTTGGAAATTTTTACATTTTTTGTCTTGCTGGTGCCTGAATTTTGGCGTAAATGAGCGTTTGCAGACCCTAAAATTAGCTTTTCTTTTTTTTTTCGTCTATGGTTGCAGGGGTGAGGCATGATTTTAGTCTAGGTGAAAGGGAAAAACAGTAGTGAAAACAGCATTTTGGAAGTCAGATTGGTTTGTTGGAACAGTGCTTACGTTAGTGTTCCTTTTTGCTTTTGCGAGTAGTTTTCCATTGCTACGTAGCCTTGAATATCAAATGTATGATATCGGTGTTGCCAGTAGCGTGGAACCTGCGAGTGATCGCGTTGTCATTCTTGACATTGATGATGCCTCAATAGAGTTGATTGGCCGCTGGCCATGGCCACGTAGCGTGATGGCAAACATGTTGACCAAATTGAAGGAGGCAGGTGCGCGCCTGGTGGGTGTGGACGTGTTTTACAGTGAAAGGCAGGTAGATGCGGCTATAGACTCCGCCCGGCAACTGATTGCACTTTTGCAGGAGCAGGGTGATGCCTTGCTTAAAGAGGCCGAAGCCTTGGACGCCAAGGGTGATACGGCAGGCGCGGATGCCAAGTTTGCAGAGGCTGACAAAAAGTTTGCCGAAGCGGAAAAAATTGCGGCTAAGGCTCAGGCCAGCAATGGTGACATGCTTTTGGTACAGGCAACGCATGATGCTGGCAATGTATTTATGCCCATGTTTTACGAAGCAGGTGAGCCGCTTGGCCGCCCTGATGCCAAGCTTCCTGATTATGTTGAGCGCATGAGTATCAACAATATTGGTGATGTGGATGAAACCGCGGCACCCATCAGCGCAATCAGTTTGTCCTATCCGTTTGATGAGTTGGCTATGGTGGCCGCGGGTATGGGTTATCTGAATGTGTCACCAAGTGAGGATGGTGTGCTGCGTTCAGAACCTTTGATTGTCGAATATTATGGACAGTTTTTCCCTTCGATGTCTTTGGCTATGGTGGCCGCGGATTTGAATTTATCCATGGATGATGTGCGTCTTAATATTGGCTCCAGTGTCGAGCTTGGCGCGTTAACGATTCCCACCGATAGGGAAATGAAAATTTCACCCAAGTTTTATAGCAGTGAATCAGGTGATATCAACGCTGCTTTTACCCACTTTCCTTTTTATGATGTACAAACGGGTAAAATACCGCTCAATCTTCTCAAAGATAAAATTGTGATTATTGGTGTTACGGCAACAGGTATTGGTGCATCATACCAAACATCCGTAGGGAATATGAATGCCATTGATTATCATGCCAATGTGATTGAAAGCATTCTCAATGAAAATTTTGTCAGTGTGCCCGAATGGGCGGGTATGGCGGAGTTGGGGTTGTTGCTGTTTGTGGGCTTGTATCTGATTGTATTGCTGCCACGGTTAAGCGCGGTGCTGGGTACCATAGCTTCAATTGTACTGTTTGTTGCCCTGCTCGGTACAGGTTTTGTTTTGCTGGCTGATAGCGGGCTTTGGGTGCAAGTGATGAGTGCTGCTGGCTTGTTGTTGACAGGTCATGTGGTACTGACAACCAAACATTTCTTTGCCAGTGAGGAAGACAGAGAAAAAATTTCTTCTGAATCCGCGGAAACCAACAAAATGCTTGCGCTTTCATTTCAAAGTCAGGGTATGTTGGATATGGCATTTGACAAGTTCAAGAAATGCCCACCTACTGATGACATTTTGGACGGCTTATACACGTTGGCCCTGGATTTTGAGCGTAAGCGGCAGTTTAACAAGGCAAGTGCTGTTTACGAGTATATTTTGGAGCACAAGCCCAAATTCAAAGATGTAGAACAACGTTTGCAACGTACCAAGGATGCTGGTGAATCCATGATTTTTGGCTCTGGCGGCGCGGGCGGCATGGGCACGTTGATGATTACAGGTGGCGCGAAGCCAACTTTGGGTCGCTATGAAATCATTAAAGAGCTGGGCAAAGGTGCAATGGGTACGGTATATCTTGGTAAAGACCCCAAAATCAATCGTGAGGTAGCGATTAAAACCATGGCGCTGTCACAAGAATTTGAGGGTGATGAGCTTCAAGATGTGAAGGATAGGTTTTTCCGAGAGGCGGAAACTGCGGGTATGCTTAATCACCCTAATATTGTGACCATGTATGATGCAGGTGAAGAGCATGATTTGGCATATATTGCCATGGAGTATTTGGATGGCACCGATTTGGGCCCTTATACCAAGAAAGGTAAACTATTACCACAAATGGCCACACTGAAAATATGTGGCAAGGTGGCAGAAGCCTTACATTATGCAAGCCAGCAGCATGTGGTACATAGGGATATTAAGCCAGCTAATATCATGTTGCTTAAGGATAAAACAGTTAAAGTAACAGACTTTGGTATTGCGCGTATTACAGCATCGAGCAAAACCAAAACAGGCGTGGTTTTAGGGACCCCGTCCTATATGTCACCAGAGCAGTTATCGGGTAAACATGTGGATGGGCGTTCGGACATTTTTTCGCTTGGTGTGATGATGTATGAAATGTTGGTGGGAGAGCGGCCATTCAAAGGCGACTCCATGGCAACATTACTGTTTCAAATTGCCAATGAGCCACATCCCGATATTCGAGAGTTTGACCCCAACTTGCCTGAGCAGGTAAGTAAACTCATTGATGCCATGCTGATTAAGGATGCAGAAAAGCGACTACCCAATGGTGCAGCTGTTGTTCGCGGTATTATTGCATGCTTAAAGGTTATGGCGGCGAAGGAAGGTAAAATATGAGCGCATTAGAGATGATTGCCGTCACAGATGTTGGCCGTAAGCGTGACCACAATGAAGACTGTGTAGGTGTAGATGAAGCACATGGTATTGCGGTGCTTGCCGATGGTATGGGTGGGCATAATGCGGGTGAAGTTGCCAGCGCCATGGCTGTGGACTTGGTACTCAGGCTGGTTAAGGATGAGCTCAAACATATTGGTGTTGGTGAGCTTGATGATGAGACGGGTTTTTCCAAAGAGGCGGTGATTGCAAGAAAGGCCGCGGTTACGGCAAACAATGCCATTATTGAAGCAGCAGAGTCCAAACCGGAATGCGCGGGCATGGGTACAACACTGGTTGCAGCCGTCTTTTATGGAGACAGGGTTGCTGTGGCACATGTGGGTGATTCACGTATGTACTTGTTGCGGAATGACTACCTGTCACATGTGACTGAAGATCATTCCCTGATTCAGGAGCAAGTGCGAAGAGGGCTTTTAACGGCAGAGGATGCGAGAAATTCGTCGATTAAGAATCTTGTCACAAGAGCCCTGGGTGTCGAGCGAGATGTGGAAGCTGATGTGGTTGAAGATATTGCACTGGAAGGTGATATTTATATGATGTGCTCGGATGGGTTAACGGATGTTGTGCCAGATGAAGCAATTCGGCTAACCATGATTGAGCACAGCAAAAACTTCAAGGCATGCGCTCAAGCATTGATTGATTTGGCAAATGATGCAGGAGGACCGGATAATATTTCGGTGATATTGATACGGGTGAACGGCGCTCTTTCGCGTAAGAAAGGTTTCTTTTCACGCTTGTTTGGAGGAAAGTAGAATGAGTTGCAAGCTTATTTTAAAATTCAAGGATACGGTGATTTCCGAGTTTGAGCTGAATCAGGAAGAAACAACCATTGGGCGAAAAGAAGGGAATACGATTCACGTGGATAACCTTGCTGTGAGTGGTCGCCATGCCCGTGTATTGAAGATAGGAAAAAAGGTGATTCTTGAAGATTTGGGCAGCACCAATGGTACGCAAGTCAATGGCAAGGATATTACCAAGCATGTGCTTCAGCATGGTGATGTGATTACAGTGGGCAAACATACATTAACCTTTGCCTGTCTGGAAGGTGGTGAGATTCCCGTAACACCGCAAAAAGAAGAAAGTGACATGGATAAAACCATGATTATTAGTGCATCCGCCCGGGAAGAAATGATGGGTGATAAAAGTGGCGGGAAAACCCCTGAAGTGCTGGGTGGCATACAGTTTATTTCAGGGCCCATGATGGGTAAAAGCATGGACCTTAAAGCTTCTTTAACCAGTATGGGTAAAGGGGACAATTGCAAAATCAAAGTGAAAGGTATGTTGGTTGGCAAACAGGCTGCTGTATTTACACGCAGGCCAACAGGTTATCATATTACACATTTGGAAGGTATGGCCAAAACCAAAGTCAATGGTGAAGCCATTTCTGGTTCACCGCGTGTGCTTAAAGATGGTGATATTATTGAACTTGCAGATGTAAAAATGCAATTTTATATCAAAAAATAAAAGACAGTTTGCCTTTGAGGTGACAAGCCTGGGTGTCGTATGCCGACTCCCCCAGGCCCTAATCGAAGAAAACTCTGGCGTTGCGGAACATGCGTAGCCATGCGCCTTCTTCATGCTCACGTTCAGGGTAGTAAGAAAACTGAATGTTTCTAAACAGGCGCTCAGGGTGTGGCATCATGATATTGAATCGACCATCCGCTGTGGTAAATCCAGTTAATCCATCCGGTGAACCATTGGGGTTGTATGGATATGTGTTGGCAGGAGCGCCACTTGCATCCACATACCGCAAATATGCAGAGGCTTGTTGCTGTTGTTCAGGTGTTTCAAATGTAGCTTTACCTTCACCGTGAGCAACTACCAAAGGCAGTTTGGAGCCTTGCATGCCTTGCATCAGAATGGAAGGGCTTTCCATCACTTCCACCATCAATAATCGTGCTTCAAATTGTTCCGAGATGTTTTTTTCAAATGTTGGCCAATGCTCAGCACCAGGAATCATGTTTTTAAGCTGGCTCATCATTTGGCAGCCATTGCATACGCCCAGCGCAAACACATCTTTACGGGCAAAGAAAGCCTGAAACTCATCGGAAGCTTTAGCGTTAAACTTAATCGAATTTGCCCAGCCACGGCCAGCACCCAGCACATCACCAAAAGAGAAACCACCGCAAGCTACCAACCCTTGGAAATCAGCTAGGGATACGCGCCCTTCAATCAAATCAGACATATGCACATCCACAGATGTAAACCTAGCCCTATCAAAAGCCGCCGCCATTTCAACATGCCCATTCACGCCTTGCTCTCTAAGCACTGCCATTTTAGGGCGAGCTTTATGGATAAACGGTGCTGTAATATCTTCACCAACATCATAGGTAAGCTCTGCAAACAAACCCTTATCATTGGGGTTGTTGATGCTGTCAAACGCTTGTTTGGCACATTCCGGGTTATCGCGTAAGCTTGCCAATTGGAAAGAAGTTTCACTCCAAACTTGTTGAAGCTCTAAAACAGGCTCATGCAATACCGTTT
>CAZLES010000045.1:0-6251 GCA_964558615.1 uncultured Zetaproteobacteria bacterium | reverse complement strand
CAACGATTTTTTTTGTTTTTATAAGTGTTGGTACAGCTATGTTTGAAGGTGTGTTGGTGTGTGTTTTGGGTTGGCCTAAAACATGACGGTCAGTTGTATGATTTATTGATACAGGCCGTTCTGCAGCTGTTTGAACAGTTGCACCTACTTGTTTGGGTGTAAAACGATGTTTTTTCTGATGACTGGAAGGGGTAGTCACAGTAACATGATGTTTCAACAACGGTGTTTCCTGTACAGCGGCAACCATGGTTGCGTTGTTACCTTTATTTTTTTTCTTTGTTGTTGGTATCAGGGAAACTTTTTCTTTGGTATCTGTTTTTGACTTTAAGTTTGGGGTAACAGGGTGTGTGTTCTGTTTATGTTTGAGTAATTCTGCTGTAGATGCAGCAGATAGACCTTTTTTGGAAGCAGTTTTTGCGCCCTTGTTTTTATGGGTAAGGTTAGTCAAAAGCTTGGAAAACAGGCTGATTTTACCATGTTTTTTGCTTTTGCCTGTGGTACCCTGTTGGGTTGAGCTGGCAGCTTCTGTTGATATGGTTTGCATGTTCATCATACCTTTGTCAAAGCAGAAGCTGTGCCAGTATTAAAACCCTTCTAAATAAACAGTTTAGGTTATATTAAAGGTGAGGATGCAGGCATATTATGCCGCATGAGGGGATATATTTTCCCCTATCACAATCAGCTCGACAATATCATGCCTATAATATTCCCAAGACCTGCGTGAAATAGGATTGCCAAAAGGGTTAATGATAATTTGATGTTGTCTTAGACAATGGAAATCAAATTCTCGGGGGAAGAATTTGCGGATAATATTTTGCATAGGATCTTGCCAGACATAAGCTTGTTTCAGGCGGTAACCAATCCAGATATAACCTTGATCCAATAAGGATGCAAATAAAGCTTCTGGCGCATCAGCAAGCGGTTCATTAACGCTTAAAGTATAAAGCTCTAGTGCATCATCGTCACTGTCTTCCGACATGAAGTCATAAATGATGTGGCGCAATACACGTTTGATTTGATAGACATCTTCAGTTTCTGCTGTGTACATATGAAAGTTGGTGTGGGCGACATAGGAACCATAAAACTCGTCAGGTACAAGCAAGTGTACTTCGGTGGGCAAGTTGAATCTGTCCAGCTCATCTTGCAATAGTCGAGCCTGGTCACGGTCATGCAAGATAGGGAAAATCTTGGGTTGCACATGTTCGCTACGAACAATGCTAATCATATGGGATAATATGGTTGATATGATAGTGAAGGGTTTTTGTTTGCTGTTTAAAGGCGCTGCCAGCATAATATGTGAAGCATTGATGATATGCTCACGCAATGCTTCCATGTGGCTACCATCCCATGCCTTGATAAGTAGCGATATTTTTTCGCTATCAATGTTTGTTGCCAAACGCTGCTGGATATAATCTTGGGTATCTTTTAATGTGGCTTCATCAAAGCAATCAAGTACAACCACATGGATATTGTCATAATCAGGAGCCAAGCGTTGAAGTAATAAGGGTAGCCCCTCTACCCAGCCTGTAATCAGCAAGCGCATATTGGCTTTGGGTTTCTGTAAACTTACGTTGGGTTTTTCCCGTAATTGAGGTGCTTGGGTTGTTTGCGTTTTAAGCACATATGTTAATTCACCCTGCAAAGCATTTTCATTGAGGGCAATGCCTGCAATGCCACTGACTTTTATGGTTGGATATTGCTTTAAGTGATACAGGGGAACAACTTTGAACTTTTCATCAACAATACCAATCAAGGTGACACCGCGCATCAGTAGTGCCTGGGCAATTACAAAGATGTCACCTGAATGCTTATCACTCTCAGAATATAATACATGGTTTCCATCTTGCTGGTTTAGTGTACCTTGCCAGTCTATGACCTGCAGGGATGATTCTTCGGTGCGTTCTGGAATCATGAGCCTGCTCATGACTTGGTCAAAATCACTGTATTGAAGGATATTCTTAAGCGCATTAGCGCGAAAATCCGCGGCAGATAAAATGACGGTAGGCTTGTCATACATACCCTGATCATCCCAGCCAACCTGCAACATATGTTTGTGTTCCGCAATACGGGGAGAGCTCATGCCAGGCAGGGTAATGCTAAGATTAATGTCAGGTTGTATGTTGCGAATCGCAACAAGGGAATAAAAGCTTTCCGGCAAGGTTTCGGCTTCCCTTTGTTCAGAAGGTAACAGAACCAGAGCCTGTCTGGCCGCAGACAGGTTTACCCTTTGTAAATCCTGAACATTTTTAGCATCACCATAACGGTAGGTTACCCATTTTTCTTCCAGCAATATTTCAGGCACTTGTTCATCATGATGTAGTAATACCAGTTTCAGATGGAAAAATGAGCGCTCAGCAACCAAACGAAGGTGAGTGATGATATAGGGTGCTATATTGTTCCAGCCGAATATAACCATGTGTCGTGTGATGATAAGGCGCTCATTGCGAAGCTTATGCATCAAATCCGACACGATATTGGCTCCAATGCCAATGAAGAAGGCGAAAATGAATACACCAATGATAACCGCAAAAATAGAATATATGGCAATTGCGCTTGTTGCCGGGAATGTCACGGTATTGCCAGGGTCGGTAAACAAACGGAAGGCAAACCATATTTTGGGAATCATGCCATCATCCTGCTCATCAACAATGCCGTCTTGCGTAAAGTCAAAGCCTTGCATCACAAAGTTTCCAAAAATGCCGCCCGCAATGGAAATCACGGCAAGCACCAGTACAATCAGGTTGATTTCCTGCATGAACTGGCCTTCTCGCATGACATCTTTCAGGTTGCGAATGATCACCATCCATGGCCGCAACAAACGAATCAGTCGCAAGCTTCGCAGAGCAGCACCATAAGGAATAATGGCCAAAGCTGGCACCATGACAATGGTTGCCAGCATATCCAGCCACCAGAAGAACCATTCATAACGTTTTTCTTTTTCAGAATCAAAATTCATGTTTTTCATGATGAGATACCGTAATACAAGCTCAACGGAGAAGAAAATAATCACCACCCACAGCAATGTATCGGTAGCAAAAAATGAAATCATGATGACCAGGGATGTGAACATGCCGTATGTGGGGGAATACATGGCACTTTGCAAATCAAAATAACGGAATACACGCAAAGTACGCAATAAATACAATGCGCGGAATACACGCACCATGGCAGCATCTTCAGCCTGGAAAGGTATATCAAAAATCGTGATAAGGAGTGAAGCAATACCAATGATGTCAAGAACAAGGAATAAACCGTCAATTTTTCGATTGAGGGACTTGCGATAAGGATTTGTTTTTGTCTTGTAGATGATAATGGCAATACGAGCGCCTACTTCTATGCTGAAAATACAAAATAAAATGGTGGCAAGCCAGGGCTCATGCGTGAAAGAAAGGGCGATAAGCCCAAGCATGAGCAAACCAAACCTTGGGTGCATCAATATCCATTCAACATGGTAATACAATAGACTTTTATCTTGGATAAGAGACATGATTTTTTTCATAGATACGCTCGCTTCAACAGTATTGATAATATGGTTTAAGCAGGAGCAGCAAAATGAATGCCACTTTTGGATACAAACCCTTGAAAGCTGTTATGATATGGTGCATCATCCCAATCATGATATTTCGCATACTTTTTATTTTCTTTGTCGTTGTTCCTTTGGTGGAGCTTTATGTATTGATTGAAGTGGGTAGCGATATTGGTGGCTTTGCGACCATTGCACTTTGTTTGTTTACCGCCGCTTTAGGTGGGTTGATTATCCGCGTTCAGGGTTTGCATACCTTGATGCAAGCAAGACAAAGCATGATAAATATGCAGCAAGAACAACTTGCCGAGCATGGAGTGCATGGTTTGATGCTGGTGATTGCTGGCATACTTTTGTTTTTCCCAGGCTTTATCACGGATACATTGGGCTTCTTGTTGCTCATTCCTGGTGTGCGTCGTATGCTGATGCCGAAATATTTGCTTGCAGGCGCAAGATATCATCCAATACCCTCAAAAGCACATCACAAGCGTTATTCAGAAGTTGAAATCATTGATGTGGAAGTGATAAAAAAAGACGAATAATTTGTCTTAGAAGCAGTTGGCTTCCATGCTTGACCAATGACAGATTATACACATAATGCGCGCTCGTTTTTGCTCTGTTGGTTTTGTAGTTTGAAGGTGTAGGAGGTTAAACGCATGTCTCAACGAGATAAGTTTAGCCTTATGCTTCAGGAGCTTGCGAAAACCGGGCGGCAATGGGATGTGCATATTCCTGTATCAGAGCTGGCGGATGAAAGCTTTGTTGACTTGAATATCCAATCACCATGGTTTACGGATATGCATTGGCAAGGCAGCCTTAAAAACAAGGATAACTATTTTGTTTTAAAAGGTGGCTGGCATATGAAAATGCCTCGGTTATGTGGGCGCTGTAACACTGAATTTGCTTATGAAGCCGCAGGTGATGTGTATGTGGTGTATGCGCTTGGACAAAGCAAAAACGAAGAAGAACAAGCTGAATTGCAGCTTACGGGTGAAGAGCCTGAATATTTGGTGGATGGCAAGCTGAATCTTCTGGATGTGCTCAGAGAGCATTTCTGGTTGGCCTGGCAACCCATGGTGCTTTGTTCGGAAGATTGCAAGGGCTTGTGCTTGCAGTGTGGTATGGATTTGAATCAAGGCAGTTGCGACTGTCATAAAAAAGTGAAAGATAATGCCTTTGCCGCACTTCAACATTACAAGTTTGATGCTTGATTGTGTTTGGCTTGTTAAGGTGCGCACAAGAAAAGTGTAAGTAAAAAGTACGCAAAAGCGTAGTTCGTTGAAAAACGAAGGAGTATGAAATGGCTGTACCAAAGAGAAAAACCAGCGCTTCAAAACGCAATATGCGCCGCGCGCATGATACGATTAAGCTTTCCGGCATGAGCGAATGCCCGGAGTGTGGCGACATGCATCGTCAACATTATGCTTGCCAAAGCTGTGGATATTACAAAGGCCGTGAGGTTGTGGCAACAGCGGAAGCTTAATGCCAGCAGTAAAATCCGATGAGATGCAGGCTGATGTACCTGCGCCTTCCAAGCCAATACGTATTCTTCTTGATGGGCATGGTGGTGATCATGCGCCCGATGTTGTGCTTGATGCATTGGCTCAAGTGATTGCTTCGTCTTCAAAGGAGGTGAAGTTTGGTGTTTGTGGGCTGGTGGAAGTTTTAGAGCCAGCCTTAAAGGAAAGAGGCCTTTCTGACCAGGTTCAAGTTGTGCCTTCTTCCGAGCTTATTGAAATGACGGACGCGCCTGCGATTGCTGTGCGTCGTAAAAAGCAATCATCTATCCATGTTGGCGCGCGTGCTGTTCGGGATGGTGATTGGGATGCCATGGTGAGCGCGGGCAACACAGGCGCTTTGATGGCCATATCCAAATTGATTCTGAAAACATTGCCAGGCATTGACCGGCCAGCACTTGCTTCCATGATTCCCGCCAGTGATGGTAGTACATTCTTTTTGGATATTGGCGCGAATGTGGATTGTTCATCCGACCATTTGGTACAGCTTGCCGTGATGGGTAGCTGCTACTTGCAAGCCGCGGAAGGCATGAAAAGCCCTCGTGTTGGCTTGCTTAATGTGGGCAGTGAAGAAGGTAAGGGGACGGATGTGGTCAAAGTAGCCGCGTCACGATTGCAGGAGTCAAGCCTGAACTTTGTTGGCAATGTTGAAGGCACTGATATTTTTTCTGATCGTGTGGATGTGGTGGTTTGTGACGGGTTTGTAGGTAATGTGGCGCTAAAAACTATGGAAGGTGTGGCCAATCTTATTTTGAGCACTTTAAAGCAAGAATTAACATCCAGCATTACAGCTAAAGCAGGCGCACTTTTATCACGCAAAGCTTTAAGGCGTGTGAAAACCACATTGAACCCAAGTGAACATAATGGTGCGCCACTATTGGGTTTGAATGGTATTGTGGTGAAAAGTCATGGTGGAGCCGATGTGCATGGTTATGCTTGCGCCATTGAGGTGGCGATTCGTGAAGTGGAAGCGGGCTTGATTGAACGAACTATTGCCGTGATGAATACAATGGCTGAGGAAGCATCTTGATACATACGCATATTATTGGTGTTGGTGCTTACTTGCCAGAGCAAGTGATGAGCAATGATGATTTAGCGAAAATCGTGGATACCTCGGATACATGGATTCGTGAACGTACGGGTATTACCCAGCGCCATATCATTGCCAAAGATGAATACACGTCTGATTTGGCAACGCGTGCGGGTGCGCA
>CAZLES010000044.1:4917-6327 GCA_964558615.1 uncultured Zetaproteobacteria bacterium | reverse complement strand
GCGTGATTGCGGTTTACCAGGCGTGTGGTTAAACAATGAAAAAATTGCTGCTTTAGGCATTCGCGTGAGTCACGGCATCACCTCACATGGCATGGCGCTCAACGTCAACACCGATTTGACGTGGTTTGACAGTATCAACCCCTGCGGTACATCCCGCAAGGCTACATCTATGCAAACCCAAGGTATCAAAGATTTAAATTTAGAAGCCGTCAGCCATCAATGGTTTGATATTTTTACGGACTTATTGGTAACTAAGAAGCTTTAATACGCTCAATCAGCCTGGATGATGAATAACCCTCTAAAAAAGGCACAACCACTACTTCTCCACCATGTTCACGCACTTCTTTAGCGCCTACAATATCATCAGGCTTATAATCGCCACCCTTAACCAGCACATCAGGCAGCAACAAGGCAATCAATTGTCGTGGCGTATCTTCCGCAAAGGCAACCACCGCGTCCACTGCCTTTAATCCCATCAGCATGAACGCCCTGTCCCCTAAAGGATTGATGGGGCGAGTGCTGCCTTTCAGTCTGCTAATTGAATCATCCGTATTCAAACCAACAATCAATTTATCGCCCAAAGCCCTGGCATCACTTAAGTACTGAATATGCCCAGGGTGAAGCAAATCAAAACAACCATTGGTGAATACGACCTTATGGCCTTGCGCCTTCCATGTTTCGCAAAGTTCAGCACTTTCAGGCCAGTCAAGCCATGCCGGTTTCAAGTCATCACCCAGGCAATCAAAAAGCTTAAAATGGCAATCAGTATGTATAAAGTGATATGACTCTCTTTATCGCGCGTATTCCAGTGACGCGTTTCAAGGCCTTCTTCTTCATCATACTTCACAACAATGTCCTCTAACCTTCCTTTGACTTTGAACCAAACATGGTTTCATCAATCATACTGCACAAAATATGCAAGCATGTGATATGCATCTCCTGGATTCTGGCTGTGGATGTATGTTGGATATGGATATTGACGCTAACACCTGGATGAGCAGCCAATATGCCGCCATCTTTACCCGTAAGCGTAATGACCTGCATACCCTGCTTTGCTGCTTGCTCCACCGCCTGAACCACATTGACCGATTGCCCGCTGGTTGAAATCGCCAGCAACACATCCCCTTCTCTGCCCAGAGCTTCCGTTTGCCTTGCATAAATTGTGTCAAATGAAAAATCATTGGAAATACTGGTAATCACAGATGCGTCATTCACCATGGATACTGCTGCCAGAGCCGGACGGCTCATCTCAAAACGGTTGACCAACTCCGCCACGAAATGTTGGGCATCAGATGCAGAACCTCCATTGCCACAAGCTAAAATTTTTCCGCCCTGCCGCAACGCATGGGCCATGACCTCAGCCGCTTTAATCAAGCTATCATCCAATATATTCAGACTTTGTTGACGCAA
>CAZLES010000044.1:0-4817 GCA_964558615.1 uncultured Zetaproteobacteria bacterium | reverse complement strand
GTCAAATAGCTTTCCACAAAAGTATCATCTTCACTTTGCAGTTGCAGCAGACAGGTTTGTAATTTGACTGGACAAACATGAGCAACCGCCTGCAACTGGCCAAGCTGCCAATCCGGCTTGATACTTACCCCATGAATGGCCCGACTTAGCTTCTCGTCAACCGCATCCACCTTAAACCAGACTTCACCCCGATATGCTGCCATACGCTTTAGGCCTTGCTGTACCCCGGCTTTATGCACGGAAGAACCGTTGGTGATTAAGCGCAACGGTATGGCAAGCTTGTATTTGTCCATAATATTTATAGCGACTTCAACCGCATCCAAAAAGTTGGGGCAAGTGCTTGGCTCACCATTGCCTGAAAAGGCCATATCCCGCAACACCCTGCACCCCTCAGGTACATGCTTTTGCATATAATCACCATCTACAAGCTGTGCCACAAAAGTATCCAACTCCTGCCACAGCAAAGCGGTATCCACGCGTGGTGATACTCCCACTTTCAAGTCTGGCACCTGGCAATACACGCACTGCCAGTTACAGGCGTTGTTTGGACTTAAATTCATGCCTAAAGATACACCACCAGCACGACGGGAAACCACAGGGTAAACATAGGTAAGTCCTGCCACATCACGGTCATGATTTTCAACACTTAGCATCACTTATACCGCGCACTTTTCCTCTAAAATGTTCAACAGGGCCTGCATATCCACAGGCTTGGCAATAAAAGCGTCCATACCACTGGCAAGAGCATCTGCCTTGACATCTTCCAGAGCATACGCGGATAAACCAACAATAATGATGGGTGGTTTATTCGATGCCTGTTCATCCACTCTAATCTGCCGGGTCAAATCCAGCCCGCTTAAGCCAGGCATACGCACATCCGTTAACAAAAGGTCAAATGTTCCTGCCTTCCACATCTCATACGCTTTCTTGCCATCACCTGCGGTTTGCACATCAAAACCTGCTCGCTGTAAACGCTTGACTGCCACTCGCCTGCCCACAGGGTCATCTTCCGCCAACAAAACACGCCACACTTTATTCTTAGCCGGCGTGATGCGTTGTTCCGCGGGCATGGTATCCAATACGGGTTGCTGGATTAAATCTTCCATTTGCACATGCACCGATACAAGCTCATCCCCCACTTGCTGCAAGGGAAGACAAATGGTCATGGTACTGCCCACATCAGGCTCGCTTTGCAGTGTTAGTGTACCTCCCATCATTTTCACAAAATATTGCGAAATAGTGGTACCCAACCCTGTACCTTTTTCCTGCAAATTATCACCAAGCACTTCCTCATGATGCACTTGCGTAAACGGATGAAATACCTCGGCTTGTTTTTCCCGCTCAATACCAATCCCTGAATCTTCAATATTGATATAAAGCCATGATTCATCCTGGGTAACCACAATGCGTACATAGCCTTGCATGGTAAACTTGATGGCATTACCAACAAGATTCAGCAATACCTGCCTTAAACGCTGTACATCACCCTCAACCACCTTGGCAACCTTGCGCATTTCTAGGCCTAGATGGATATGCTTTTCCTTGGCCTTGACCACAAAAGGTATCAGCGCTTGCGTGACCGCCTGCTGCAAATCAAAAGGCTGCTTTTGTATTTCGATATTACCCGATTCGATTTTGGATAAATCCAGTACATCATCAATCAATGAGCGCAGAACCTGCGCCGATGCTTGCGCCAGCTTCAGGTTTTTCTGCTGTTCCTGGGATAACTGATTCATGTCCATGCCCATCAAATCCAAAAGCCCGATAATGCCATGCAAAGGTGTACGAAGCTCATGGCTGATGGTTGCCACAAAGTCACCCTTGGCTTTGGACGCGATTTCTGCCTCAATGGCTGCGGCTTCCAGACTTCTTTGCAATAAAAGCTGATTTAAGGTTGCTGTAACACGCTTTGAAATATCAACGAGCAGGTTTTGTTGTCGGGGTTGAATATCCAGATTATGAAGCCCCAGCAACCAGTATGCTTTTTGGCTAGTTTCAAGCACCATGAACATATGAGATTGAATATGAAACTTGTCCCGCAACCCTGATGAAAATATAGCAATATCATCAAATGTTTGTGATAAAACCCTTTCCTTTTTCGGTAACGACAAAAAGAAAAACCTTAACTCTTCACATTGCGTGAAGCTTTCAGCATCAAAGGTATCCTGCTTATCCCTGGCAACAAACTGTTTGTTGTAACAGGTTTGCTCTTTATCTGCCTTCAAAAAGCATAATGGAAGCAAAAAAGCTCTTTCCGCATCGAAGATGTCACGTAAACTATTCACCACATCAGACAATGCTGTTTCAAGATTGGTATTGGCAAGCTTGTCCTCAATATGCCCCAGCTTTTGCAAATGTTCCAAATGAGCCTTGCGCTCTTCCTCCAGCTTTTGTTCTTTGGTGATATTCCTGAACATACCTTCGATGTATTCAGGGTTGCCCTGCTTGTCGTAAACAAAACGTGAGCTCATGAGAATACGGATATGATTACCTTGCTTGCCAACAATCGTAATCGCATAGTTCTCAACTTTGCCATGCTTCATCAGCAAATCCATATACCCCTGCCTTTCTTCCGGATACGCGTAAAAATTGATGGTTGGGTTATTGACGACTTCACTGGGTTTGTAGCCTGTAATCTTATACAGCGCATCACTCATCTCCAAGATATTACCTTGCATATCAACACGATATGACACCTCACCAATAGCGTTAATCAAGGTCTCATAACGCTGACTCGCGCGCTGCAATTTTTCATGGCTTTCTTCTCGTTCACTTTCAAATAACCACGCGCATGCAGCAGAAAACATCAGTAAAACAGAAAAGATAAATAGCTCGGCTGTTTCATACTGCAATGAAATAAAACCCAAAAAGGACAAGAGCCACACAAGCCATACCATCACGGTTAGGACAACAACACTTAAAATACCTGCGCGTTTGCCTACAATGTAAAAAATAATAAAAGGTGCAATACCATAATAGTAAATAAAACTCGAAATGGCATTTTCAAAAATCAATTCGGAAACAAGCCCCACCCCAACCATGATGACAACACCTAAAATAGCCCAAATGGCTGACAAAAGCTTGCGTTGTAGCAATGCGTTCAAAATAAGCACCGCGGTAGCAACAAAGGCATCGGATAGAGCAAGCCATGTATGCCCATAGATAAACTCACCTATGGCAAAAGCAAAAAAGATAACAGAAAACATAATGAGCAATGGCTTAAGTCGCTTTTCCGCATCCAAAGCAACAGGCGTATCCAACATGCTTTTCATGCTCACCTTAATTCAACACACCTTGAAATACTGTCCGCACTGGACCTTCTAAACCTAGCCCCTCCTGGGTTTGTACGACCTGAACTTCACCGCCAGGCATACGAATGGTTAGCGGATGATTGGTTTTTGTTTTTTGCCAGATGGCAACAGCTGTGGCACAAGCCCCAGAACCACACGCCAATGTTTCACCCGTACCCCGCTCAATAATACGAATATTTGCGTGATTTTCATCATAATCACTGATAATTTCCACATTTCGATCAGGGCAATCTTGCGCGTGCCTAAAATATACACGGTGAGGGTTGCCCAGGTTGATATCCACATAATCCTTTGCGACCTTTTCCACAACTGCTTCACCCATTGCCACAGACACCCCACGCGCTGTGTGCCTGGCTTGAATCAACCTGTCTGCCAACGCGATGGTGACAGTATCTTGCGCAAGCTTTTGCATCAGATAATCCCCCACACAACGCAATCCATTACCACAATTTTCTGCTTGAGAGCCATCCGCATTGTAAATCAGCATCAAAGCATCCGCTTGCGCGTGTTTTTCCAGCAACAAAAGCTGATCACACCCTATACCCAAGTGCCTGTCACACATACGCTGAATCAACCCTGGTGTGAGTGCAGGCAAGGCATCCCTGATACTATCCAAGATAACAAAATCGTTACCTTGCGCCTGCATTTTAACAAAAGGAATCCCCAACCGTATTCAATCCTTGGTGTGTTCAACTTCAACGGTGGTATAAACACCACCACGCACATTAAAAATGGCCGTCACTTTCAACCAGCGTGGGTCCAAAGCCGCAATCAAATCGGAGGCAATCATATTGGTTACCTTTTCATGAAAGTGTCCTTCATCTCTAAAGCTCCAATAGTAAAGTTTTAGGGATTTCAGCTCCACGCAAAGCTTGTCTGGCACATAATCCAGCTTGATTTCAGCAAAGTCGGGCTGCCCTGTTTTCGGGCAAAGGCAGGTGAATTCCGGTGAATCAATCCTGATATGATAATCACGCTCCGGATTTGGGTTTTCAAACACCTCCAAAACCTTGCTTGCCTGTGCTGTTGGTTTGTTACCAAGCTGTGTGAGTTGACATTCTGTCATATGTTAAGCCTCAAATGTTGTGATAATTTTAGTATATATGTTTGTAAGGGTCTCCAGCTCATGGGTATAAACCCGCTCATTGACCTGATGAATGGTATCATTGGTTAATCCAAGCTCGACCACAGGCACACCCACAGCAGCCAGGAATCGCCCATCGGATGTACCGCCGCCTGTATCTCGCGCGGGTTGTATGCCTGTTACCTCATGGATGGCATGACATACCCTGTCTAAAAACTTGCCATCGGGTGTGGAAAATGCGGTTGCCACATGGTCAAAATCCAGTGAAACATCAACACCTGCACATGCCTTTTCAATCCTGGCCTTGATTTCCTCAAAAGCGTGATTGGGGTTGTAGCGAATATCCAGAAAAGCCTCAGCCTTGCCGGGAATCACATTGCTTGCACCTGTACCCGCATTGAAATTGGTAATTTGGCATGATG
>CAZLES010000043.1:0-6595 GCA_964558615.1 uncultured Zetaproteobacteria bacterium | reverse complement strand
TCATGCAACCATACGGCGTACAAGAGCGAAGCTCTGGCTGGCGCACGGCAAGGCATCCGACATTGTAAGGGTGAAAGCCATCCACATCTTTATCTGCTTGAATCGTATTTAATACCTTATTTGCTTGGATATGTGCTGGGAGCGGCAACTGCACCAAAATACCATCCACTTTGGGGTCGTTATTCAATTCGGCAATCAATCCCAAAAGGTGCTCTTGCGTAATCGAAGCGGGTAATTGATGTGAAAATGAAGTTATGCCCACTTGCTTACAAGCTGCCTTTTTATTCTTAACATACACTTGCGATGCAGGGTCATCCCCCACAAGAATCACCGCTAAACCCGGCGCTCTGCCGCATTGCTGCTTCAGCTCTGCCACTTGCGTGTGCATCTCATCTTTGAGCTTGGCTGCTAGGGCTTTGCCATCTATCACCTGTGCTGTCATCAATTAAACCACAAACCCTTTGCTGCCACGGCGCATACCCACTGGCCCTGTGCGCGTCATCTCAATGATATATTCAGCATCCGTCTGCTCTAAAATCGCATCAATCGCTTCTGGCGCACCTGTAAATTCAGCAATAAAATAGTTGCCTTCGTCATGGTCGATGATGTGTGCGCCTGCATCTTGCAAAGCTTGGCGGCGCTCGCCTGCATCAATCATTTTCAGCATCAACATGCCCCGCTCAAGATGAACCATGTGCGAAATATCTTCGGTTTTAATCACGGGAATCAATTTATTGAGCTGCTTCTTGATTTGCTCAATGATTTTATCATCGCCATACGTCACCAAAGTTAAGCGGCTCACCGTCTCATCCAAGGTCGGTGCTACGTTCAGAGTTTCGATGTTGTAGCCACGCGCGGAAAACAAGCCTGCAATGCGCGTGAGTACACCAAACTCATTTTCAACCAAAATTGTAATTGTATGTCTCATGCTAGCACCATCTCATTCAATGCCGCCCCTGCTGGCACCATTGGGAATACATTTTCTTCTTTTGCCACAGCAATATCAAGGAACACAAAGCTTTCTTGTGCTGCAAAGGCGGTTTCCAAAGCTGTATCTAGCTCATCTAAGGTATCTACTCGCAACCCCACGCCACCATACGCCTCTGCCAACTTGGCAAAATCGGGCAAAGAATCAAAATAAGAGTGCGAAAAGCGAGACTCGTGAAACATTTCCTGCCACTGCCGCACCATCCCCATATAAGCGTTGTTCAACAACACGACCACAATCTTTTGTCGATACTGGTAAGCTGTTGCCAACTCTTGGATACACATCTGAATAGATGCATCGCCCGTGAAGACAACAATAGTTTCATCAGGCGCTGCCATAGCTGCACCCACAGCCGCGGGTAAGCCATAGCCCATAGTGCCTAAGCCGCCTGAAGTTAAAAACTTATGTGGTTCTCTAAAGCCATAGTGTTGTGCTGCCCACATTTGATGTTGCCCCACATCTGTGGTGACAATGGCATTGCCACCTGTAATGTCATGAATCTTACGAATCACGGTTTGTGGCTTGATTGGCCCTTCCTTACACTGCTCAAAATGCAAAGAGTCTTTGGCGCGCCAATCATCAATCTGCTGCCACCAAACCTTTAACGCTTCCATATCAGGCACACCACCTTGATGCCCTAACTCATCCAAAATTTGCTGTAGTACTAGGCCTACATCGCCTACAATGGGCAAGTCAGCACGCACATTTTTAGAAATAGATGTTGGATCCACATCAACATGAATCACTTTGGCATCAGGCGCAAAGGCATCCAAACGCCCAGTTACACGGTCGTCAAACCGCGCGCCAATCGCTATCAACAAATCGCTATGCGACACCGCCATATTGGCTTCATAAGTGCCGTGCATGCCCAACATGCCAATAAAATGCTTATCATCAAACGGAACACCACCAAGCCCCATCAATGTATTGGTGACAGGCGCGTTCAACTGATGGGCTAAGGTTTTCAACAAGGCTGCTGAACCTCGCGCGTTCATAATGCCGCCACCAGAATAAATTACTGGGCGCTGAGCCTTTAACATCGCACGAACCGCTTTCTTCACCTGCCCTGCATGCCCCCAGGTTTTAGGTTGATATGAGCGCATATTCACCTCTTCAGGCCAAATAAACTCGCATGATTCAAAGCCAATATTTTTAGGAATATCAACTACCACAGAGCCTGGGCGACCTGTGGTCGCAATATGAAAAGCTTGGCGAATGGTTAGCGCCAAATCTTCCACGTTTTTCACCAAGAAATTATGTTTGGTGGCAGAGCGGGTAATGCCGACAATATCCGCTTCTTGGAACGCATCTGTACCAATCATGGGCAAAGGAACCTGCCCTGTGAAACATACATTAGGGATGGAGTCCGCATTGGAATCGGCTAAACCTGTAACCGCATTGGTTGCACCAGGCCCAGATGTCACCAAAGACACACCGCATTTGCCCGATACCCGCGCGTAACCATTGGCAGCGTGCAGAGCAGCTTGCTCATGGCGCACAAGAATATGCTTAAAATGACTTTGCTGAAAAATCGCATCATAAATAGGCAGCACCGCGCCACCAGGGTAGCCAAAAATGACTTCCACACCTTCGCGTTTCAAACATTCTACAAAAATTTCAGCGCCAGTCATTTGCATGAGAAATCATCCTAAACCTAATCATATCAAAGAGCAGCAGGCTAAAACCCTCTCACCCCCTGTCAATTAAATATAAAAGCCTGAATTTTAGGGGTTTATACCCGTTGCCAATTCGCGCCTGGTGTTATCGTGCCCGCGCATACATCATGCAACGCCCCTGTCACGCTGGATAACACATTGCGTTCACCCATGATAGTGCGCTCTGCGAGCACAGCAAAAGCAACCGCTTCCACCGCTTCCACAGGCAGCCCCACATCCGCAGTGGTTTGTACGGGCGCGTCAAGTACATCCTTTAAGCGTTGCCTCAAATGTATATTGAGCGCGCCCCCACCGCATAAATACCACACATCGGGTTTGTGTGGGAGAAATTGCAAACTATCCGCGATACTTCGCACTGTCAGTTCACAAGCTGTTGCCATCTTGTCCGCGTCAGGGATATCTACCGCCATGATGTGATGCACCACATCTTCACCAAAATCTTCTCGGCCTGTGGAGCGAGGTGGTGTAATTTTAAAAAAGGGATGCTTAAGCAAGTCATCCAACAATGGCTGATAAACATGGCCACTGGCTGCCAACTCACCACCTTCGTCATAACAAAATCTTGCGTCTGTCATGGTCTGCATCAAAGCATCCATCACCATGTTTCCAGGGCCTGTATCAAAGCCTGAAACCGTGCCGTCCGCGTCCAGGTAGGTGATGTTGGCAATACCGCCAATGTTGACCACCGCAACATGTTTATCCCGCCGCGCGAACAGCCGCTGATGTACAAAAGGCACAAGCGGCGCGCCTTGCCCGCAAGCTGCAATATCCCGCTTTCTGAAATCGGATACCACAGTAATCCCTGTTTTTTCCGCAATGGTCGCCGCGTCACCAATTTGCAAGGTGAATGGCAAGCTATGCTCTATGCCTTGCGGCCTGTGTCGTATGGTTTGCCCATGTGAACCTATGACCTTGATTTGCGCGGGCTCCAAGCCTGCTTCTGTCATGGTGTGCAACGCCGCATTGGCAAAAGCCAAACCCAGCTCCCGGTCTAACACACCCATGGTATCAATTTCATGATAGCCAGGTTGATTGAGGTGCAAAATGGGCTCTTTGAGTTTATCGGGTATGGGATAGGTATTAAAATGTACAAGCTCAATATCATTGTCTGACATGCGAATGACAGCCGCGTCAATACCATCCAATGATGTGCCCGACATCAAACCCATATAGTATGAAACTGCCTGCCCAATCTTTGCCATATCCGTGATTTCCCAAGTGTGAAGTGGACTAAAGTCTAACAACAAAATCGAACCTGCACAGCCACGCTTGCATCTTGACAAGATTCAAGGCGACTGGGCCTGCCACAATACCTCTGCCCTTTGCCGCGTACGGGTTAACAAATCCACCACTGTTTTCTCGGTTAAATAATCCACAATCCAACCCAGGCCAAAGGGTACATGCCCGGGATCTGTTTTGGTATAGTAATGCAAGATGGTGACTGCGCCTTCTGCTGACTTAAAATACCAAAAACCAGTGGTATCCTTAATCGTTTCATCTGCCGCGACACCTTCCCATGCCACTTTCCGCCAGGTCATGCCCAAATCAGGTGGTGTGGTATCATAGGTTAATTGCAACCGATACCGCTTATGAACACCAAAGGGGAGCGATAACATATAATTTACCAATGCGCCTTTCGCATCCTGTCGCAAAACCTCAACCGACTCCAGATGCGGCATGAACCGAGGCAGGTTCGGATAATCGGTAACCACATCCAGCAATATCTTTGGCGGCGCGTAAATCCTTAAAAAAGCGTGAATTTCTTTTTGGTAGCCCTGGGATTGCTTGTGTACCACCATCTTGCCTTGTTCAAGCTTTACGATGTCTGCCTGACTCAAACGCCAGGGCACATCAAGCTCTACCGCGCTGCCAGAAACAGGGCTGAAAAGGCCCAGCAAGACCAATAGCCTTAAAACGGGAACACCTAAAGCCAACTTAAAACCATTTGGCTCACTTGCTCATCATTCCAGTCAAGGTCACCCACATGCCGTTTTTTGATTTCACCATTGGCATCAATGGCTATCGTGGTCGGCAAACCACGCACGCCAAGGCGTGATGTCGCGCGCATATCACCCATGTTAAGCGGTGCCTGAATACGCTTATCCGCGTAAAACTCCTGCGCAAATGTTGGATTGCTATCCAAAGAAATCAACACCACCCGCACATCAGGATGAGCTTGCATCCACTTGCTCATGGCCGGCATTTCCTTGCGGCATGGTGGACACCAACTTGCCCAGAAATGAAGAAGAACAGGTTTACCTTTCATGGACTCCAGAGTAACGGTTTCACCTTTCGCGTTGTACCACTGGTATTCAATGCCATGTGCCAAAGCAGGCGATAACCACAAGAAACCTGTTAACATCAGCATATATTTCATGTTTATCTCCTTAAACCAAAGCTCAAGTCGCCATACCATGGTAAAACTTACGGTCTACGCGCCGAGATCCCTGCAATTGGATTCGATGCTTTCTTCAATCTCTGCCAGCAAATCACTGCGTGTTTTGTTTTGCACATCTTCAGCTGAAATGGGCGGCAGGATGCGTAATGTAATCGTACCGGCATGTTTGATGATGGTACCTTTGGGCCAGCACAACCCTGCATTATGCGCAATTGGCACAATCATGGTTGCTGCTTTTTTGGCCAAAAGCACAACACCTGGCTGGTATTTCCCTGCCTTGCCCGCTTCTGTACGTGTGCCTTCTGGGAAAATCACCACTGAACGCCCCGCCTGAATTTGTGCCGTACCCTTTTCATTGACCTGCTTGAGCGCTTCTCGGGTGCTGGAGCGGTTGATGGCAATCACTCCCAGCACATAAAGGGCCCAGCCAAAAACAGGGATATACAATAATTCTTTTTTCAGCACCCAGTTAAATGGCGGTAACACGGTGGGCAAGGTGGTGGTTTCCCATGTGGACTGGTGTTTAACTGCGTAAACACAGGGTTGATCGGGAATATGCTCTTTGCCTTCAATGTGAACCCGAATACCGCAAATCAAAAACAAAAGCGCATTGCCTATAAAACCCCACAAATGCCCGACTTTCCACGCGAAATCACGGCCAAATATACGCGCAAGCATCACCAATATGGCCACCAGAACCGTGGCCATGCCAAACAAGGCATAAAACAACCATGCCTGAAGATATTTCATGCTTCTGACCTCTGGCCGAGCACAGCATCCACTGCTTCACCTAAATCATGAAATGCCTGGATATTGGGCATCAGTTCCCTGGACTTCTCAAAAATAGCATCTGCATCACCATAACCGCTGCGTACCAGTATGGCATCAATGCCCGCGGCATGCGCTGCTTGCACATCGCGGTATGAATCGCCAATCATCACGACGCTGTTTTTATCCTGAATATGCAATGCCTTGAAAATATCCAGCAACATACCTGGCAATGGCTTGCGACATTCGCAACCATCATCTGGGCCATGAGGACACACAGCAATATAATCGAAGCTTCCACCCATGTTTTGCGTTGCTGCAATCATTTTCGTTTGAATGGCATCAAATGTGGTTTGATTTATCATACCTCGACCCAATGCGGACTGATTACTACATACGGCAACCCGTAAACCCGCTTGTTTAAGCCTTGCAATGGCCTCAAGGCTACCGGGAACAGGCTGCCATTGCTCCGGACTTAGAATATAATCTGGAGAATCAAAATTGATTACCCCATCACGATCTAACACTACAGTTTGAATATGCTTCATGGTGCAAACATACGCAAGAAGAACAAAACTTAAAGTTACCGCAGTTGGATGACGGCTTTGGCGGTCACTTTGTAAATGGTTGATGCTTGACCGCTGAATGACTGATGGCCAGGCAACACCATACGAACATATCGGTGAAAACGCATACGTGATGATATGTTTAACGGCATCACAGCTCGCCCTTGACGATTAAAACTACTCGACAATATCAAACCAC
>CAZLES010000042.1:0-6654 GCA_964558615.1 uncultured Zetaproteobacteria bacterium | reverse complement strand
CTGTGGAATACAAAGGCACATTGGTCAATAGCTATCAGCCTACTACAGGTGCATCAGTGTATTTACATAGTCTGCCCACACCAAGTGTGGCTGCTCAAGGCATGGGCATAACACTGAATACGCAACCTTATCAGATGCTTTGTGTGCCTGTGCTTAAATACTTCCAATGGGATGGGCAAACGCATTATTGCATGCTAGCCAATCGTGTAAAGTATGCTACTGACCTGCCTCCCAACCCAAATGCAGCGAATAATGATGTTATTGAGTTTATGGTATCAGTTACCAACGCAGGGAATACATATCAACTCCTAGGGCACTTTCAAACGCCGCTTGTAGCGATACTTCAGGGCTATCCAACTCAGGAAAATTTTACGGCAGACTATCCCATGTTTTCATCCTTGGTAAAAGCAGGGTGTGTTGGCTCTGTGGATAAGCAAGGTAACTATCATCAGTTTTGTGAAGATACTGCGAACCCAAGCAATCTAACTTATAGATTTTATGATAAAGCTGCGCCAACTACACCACTTTATACGCAAGTATTATTCTAGCCTGATACTATTTTTTATATAGCATACTCACTTATGAAGATTGAAGTGTGTGTGGGGCAAAACTGTAAACCTTATGGTGGGCAAGCTTTAGCTGATGAGCTTAAAGCTAAAGGTGTTCCATTTACAACCTTTGAATGCCGTAGCCTTTGCACTTATGCTCCTGTTGTTTTTGTGGATGACAAAGCCAAGCTCAAAGCTACATTAGAGGATGTGACTAAAGCTGAGGTTTAACATCCGCAAAGTTTGTATTGGTTTTGTTGGCAAGGGTGATACTTAAATCTTGGGTGGGTTTGCAAATGCAAGCAAGAAAGCAGCCTTGCGCTTTGAGGGATTCATGCAAGCCTTGTTGGCAAATGTCAGGCACTTTGCCTTGAATGACTTTACATAAGCATGTTTGGCATATGCCGCTTTGACAGCTTGATGGAATAAATGCGCCTTGTTCTTGAAGGGTAAACAATAAAGGCCTGTCTTTGGCGCAAGTATAAGCCTTCCCTTCAAATTCAACTTGAACGGTCATACTTTTAGCCTACCTGCTCATCATCTATCAAATCAGTATCTTGGACTTCTGGTGGCCGCACATTGATCAATCTGCAACCTAACTTCTCTTGGAGCAGTTGGATATTGGGATCTGCTTCGGCTTGCTGCCACAGCTTGCGTTTATACTCATGTTGCTTGCGTTGCCTTGTTTCTGACAAGCTTTCACCTGCTTCCCCATTTCTATCTTTCCAAATCACTTTACGCTTTAACCATGTTTCAAAGCTTTTACGCTCTTGCTGACTAATCGATGTTTGTTGATATGGTTCAAGCAGTAGTGTCACGGTGTTTTCATCAAAGTTAGTACACAATATATGCTCCAAAAGAGCAGCGACACTAGGCTTGAGTAAGTGATATTGATGGACAGCCTCTTCCCAAGTGCTTGGTGGGGCTAGTGGAGTAGCGGATTCTGCCGTTGTTAATGCTTGGGTCTGATCGCTAATGGGCTCATCATTGGCAGGTGTTAGCGTTTGTTTTTCAGTGCTTACTTCTGGACTGGGTGTTGTGGTTACTTTTTGCGTGAACTCACGCTTTTTTGTAGGGGTTACGTTTTCAAGTGTTTTTTTTTGCGCAGCATCCAAAGCAGGCAAATCTTTTTCAGGTGGTGAAAGGGTGTTGAGGTGGGCTAAACGCATTACAATCATTTCTGCACCACGCTGTTCATCCATCATCATCAAATCACGTAGCCCTTGAACAATAATTTGATAGCGCATGTCCAGCGCCTGTGATGACCAGCAATCTGCCCACGCCATTAACCAGGTTACAGTGTGTTGATTCACCCCTTGTGGTACAAGTTGCGCGTCAATCTTGCAGCACATCATTTCATGCAAACGCTCCGAGAGGTCACGCAATAAATGTGCGGGGGAAACGCCCAGTTCACGAGCCTGCCTCAAGATACCTACAGCCAGTTTTGCGTCTCCGCACAAGATGGCATCCGCAAGATGTTGTACCTGCTCTGAGCCAATCAGCCCTAATGATTGTTGTACATCATCAAGCGTAATATCCTGGCTGGAAAAGGCTAAAACACGCTCAGTCAGGGATAATGCGTCGCGTACACTGCCATCGGCGGCACGGGCAATCACCTGCAAGGCTTCTGCCTCTGCCTGGATACCTTCTTCCCGCAAGACATAAGCCAGGTAATCAGCAATTTCATCCACGTTGAGACGGCGCAAGTCAAAGCGTTGACAGCGTGAGCGCACGGTGATGGGCAATTTATCCACTTCTGTGGTTGCCAAAATAAACAGTACATGTTCAGGGGGCTCTTCCAGGGTTTTAAGCAAGGCATTGAAGGCTGATTTGGAAAGCATGTGTGCTTCGTCTATGATATAAACCTTGGTTTTCAGGCTGACTGGTGGATAACGGACACTATCCAGGATTTCACGAATATCATCCACTCCTGTATGACTTGCGGCATCCATTTCCTGCACATCAAGATTGTTACCTTTGGCAATAGATACGCAGGATTCACATGTGCCACAAGGCTCACCATCCCTGGCTTCAGTGCAATTGACAGCCATGGCCATCAACCTTGAAATGGTGGTTTTGCCTACGCCGCGAATGCCTGTCATTAAATAAGCATGTGCCAAATGGTTACTGGAAAGCGCATTTTTGAGCGTGCGCACGATGACATCTTGCCCTGTTAAATCGGCAAAACATTGTGGACGCCACTTTCGAGCCAACACCAGATACGACATTAGCGAACCATATCCGTTCTTGGCGCGCCAAGCGAGCCTGAAATGCGAAGTTTGGCCTGTTGGCTCCCCATCATGCTCTGTATCATCATGGCGAGAGATGGGTTGGAATTGTCTATTTGGATTTCCACAAGGCCATTCACCAACCACTGTTTGGGGTCTGGCATATTGGGCAGAATTGTGCCTGAACCTTCGAGGCTAACGCCACTTCCGCCTGCAATTTGCCACCGCCAAGGCTGATTTTCATCATCCACACTATTGATGTTAGCTTGATAATCGCCAAGCGTAAACTCTGGCGTAGTTAAGCCTGCCATAGCTTGATTCCAAGTGATATGTAGCGCCCCATGTTGAGGCAAACCTGTGTTTTGATTCAATGTGAGCTCACCAGTTACCTGCATAATGCCTGCAAGCTTGGCGGGGATATTCAGATTCTTGATACGGCTGACATCCACTACAGCATCGATATGGGTGAAAGTGAGTTCACCTTGCTGTTGGCTGATGCTGAAACTGACAGGGTTGTTTTGCCATGATAGCGTGATATTTGCAGCCAATTCGCCTGTAAGCAAGCGAGAAAATGCAGGGCTGATATGGAGGGTATCCAAGGCGATGGATTGTTGTTTGCTTTGAATCAATACTTGGCTTAAGTCTAGGCTTAAGCCAACTATTTGCATATCTTGGTAGGTGATGGTGTAGCCAGCATTTTTTGCAGCTTGCTGGATATGTTGAGATGTCCAGGCGGAATAATCCCAGCGTATGGCTGTAAAGACAAGCAAGGCAAGGATAAATATGCCTGATAACAAGCGCCAGGAATGGGTTGGTATCGTTTCCTGACTCATTGGCTGATGGTGGCCTGCATGTGTACAATGCCGGGTTTGCTGGCTTGCATTTTGATTTGTTCAAAGCTTAGGCCTGCTTGTTCAAGCGCGTGGATAAAAGCAACCACTTTATCGTATGGCACATCCTTGATTTGTGCTTGCAGGCTTTTTTTGTTGCCAGGTATTTGTCGCGGGCGCAGACGTGTCATAAATGCGCGTACCCCTGTTTGCCTGGCAATGTTATCTACTGTGCTTAACAGATTGCCTTTGCCTGGTTTTGGTTGCCTGGGCTTTTGGGCAAGCAGGTCGGCAAGCTGGTTGGCTTCAGCAACCTTGGCAGACAAGATTATCCTTTCCTTTTCAAGGGCGGCATGTTTGTCCATGACAGGTAATACCACGCCAAAAACAAAGAGAATGCCAGGAATGATAATGGCGGCAAAGCGTACCATGCGTTGCTCTGAATCGCTAAGCGCGTGGTAGCGTGGTGCTAGTGAGCTTTGCCACAAGCTGGCGAGCTTACCTTGAACATGTTCCATAAAATGAGCCATTACCAACGCATCCTGAATGATACTTCATCTCCGTTGAGGTTGGTATCTGCAATTTGCACATCTGCTCCGCTGAGTTTACTCAGTTGATTTCTGATGTTGTTTAAGGTGTCCAGACTTTTGACCTTGCCCGCAAGGGTCACACTGCCACGAATCAGGTTGAACTCCTGCATTTGCCAGGGTGTGTCTTGGAAGACTTTACTGATATGCTCTAATGTTTTGCTGACCTGGCTGGCAGAAGTGGCTTGTGTATCATTCGCTGCCTGGCGGAGTTGCGCGATAGCATCAATGATAACGGGCTGTTCGGGCAAACCACGATGGAAAGCTTCAGCAATGGCTTCATTCAGCCTGTCCAGCTCATGTTGCATGCGGTAATTGTCCACCACCAGCGAGCCCAACCATAAAAAACAGACACCTGTGGCAATGAGTGCTGGCCTATACCACGCGCGCAAGGCCGCAGGGGTAGTGCGCTTTGCCCATGAGCCATGACGAAAGTTCAGGGTTTGTTTATCACTTGGGGAAGGCAAGGGTAGTGTAAGGTTGGTGATATGGCGTTGTGCCAACGATGTTTCAACCCTGGCTTCATCAGCAAGTGCTGATTCAGGGAAAACGGCTGCGATGGCAGGTGTTAATTGTCCTTGAACCTGCATGTTGTCCGCATCAAAGCCCATGGCCTGTAGCGACCAAAAGATTTGTTCAGCCATTGCGGTTTGCTCCTGGTTGTGCATGTCCGCGTTCAGGCGGCGCATCCCTGTCCATACGCCATGTTGGTACATGCCAAAGAATACGCCATCAGCATCAGCATCAATGACCGCGACATCGGCATCCTGTGTAGCCAGGGCATGATTGAGGCGCTGCCAACCATCCACCAGGATTAGAGGAGAAGATTGCCAGGGCGCGGTTGTACTCAATGCGTTTTGTAGCGACTTGCGAATACCAAACACCATGCCCGCGATACCATTTTCACAAGTATCTGCTTGCCAGGTGAGCCACCAGTCATCGGGTTCTATGCCCGCGATATCATCCAGCTCCTCAAGCAGAATATCACTGTCTAAAAACCTGGGATGTTTAAGAGGAAACGTGAAGTGGCGTACCAGCATATCTTCCATGGGCAGGTAAACGGCATCACAGATGGTAATATTTTCCGAGATTTCAGGCAAAATTTCATCTTCAGGTATGCAAAGCGGAGAGAAATTGATATGCCCTTCAGCCTCACGCACGCCGATACCGTGGGGACA
Organism: uncultured Zetaproteobacteria bacterium; assembly: GCA_964558615.1. Lineage (GTDB taxonomy): Bacteria > Pseudomonadota > Zetaproteobacteria > Mariprofundales > Mariprofundaceae > Ghiorsea. The sequence continues at coordinate 1,283 of CAZLES010000042.1, read as the reverse complement.
CCAACTGATGATGATATGCTGGGTTTCAGCCATCAGAACTGCCAGCCAAGGCGCTCACGCGATAATAATGTCACAGTTTGACCATTTCGAGACAATACATACTCCTCGCGCACGTTTGCTCGCCCAAACATGGCATGAGTGCGCAGCATAAAGGTATCACTAAATACCTTCAAGCGGGAGAGGTCGCCGCCTTGTCGCCAAGGCTGGTTGCTGATGGCTGTTGTCACACTTTCATAAGGCCGCTCTTCAAAAAAAGCTTGTTCATCCAGCTTGCTCATATCAGGAAAAATCGCGCGAAGCACCAGTGGGTTAGTGGTATTGATATTGACAATAGATGAGCCTGTTGAAGGGAATACTGTGGCAACTGTTTCCAGCTTTTTTAAGACCTTGGGCGTAAATCCTGCGATGAGTTTTAGTTCGCTCCAGTTGTCCAGGCGCGCATTCTTGATTTTGTAATCTTTGCTGTAATACGCGCTGTCTTCAGCGCCTCCCGCGCCGTAGGGGACATCGTTTTTATCCATCCAGTCCACCAGCGCGTCCACCAGCGTGTTGTCCAGCTCCAGCAAATCAAACAATCGTTTGACTTCAGTGACGTGTTTGGGCTGCACATTGCCATTATTGTCCACCAGGTCATTGAGGTTGTAATATCTGTTGCTGTCAATGATTTGCGCCGCTATCAGGCCGTCATCAATGGGAAAAGGGGGAAGCTCTTGCGCCCAATCTTCATCTAGGGAGTCGATGGGTGGTTGGTTGGATATGAGATATTCCTCTTTGAGTATGATTTTAACCAGAGGGAGAGCCGATTCACTTGCCATGGTGGCGCGTGTTTCATTTTGCATGTTTTCAATGCGACGAATGGAAATCATATCCTCATAAGCCGCGGTACTCGCCCATGCGGCAATGACAGCTACCATGCCCAGCACCATAATCAGAGCAACCCCTGCTTCTTCAGGATATGTACGCTTGTTTCGCATGGGCGAAAGATGACACAAATCTTTGATATTGCGTATAAAAAACTCTATGAACATGATGTTTGTATGCAATCATGGTCTGGGCCTGGACATAAAAAGTGAAGTGGTCGTGCCAACCGTTGTGGAAAGCGTTCAATGATAAAGGCTTTCAGGCGTTGGCCCATACAAGAAAGGTAGCGCTTGGGCAAGGATTTATATGTTGACAATATCAGGGTGCGTTCCTATGTTTCGCCGCGCTAATCCCCGATAGTTCAGTCGGTAGAACGGTGGACTGTTAATCCATATGTCGCAGGTTCGAGTCCTGCTCGGGGA
>CAZLES010000041.1:0-6839 GCA_964558615.1 uncultured Zetaproteobacteria bacterium | reverse complement strand
TCACCTTCAGCATGAATATCCGAGAAAAAGCCTGTCGCGTAAAGCCTGCGCACATCACGACTAATTTGTCGGCGGCTTAAAATATCTCCAGCTTTTACTTTAATTTTACTCATGATTGCCGCTGTTTCAATATAGCGATTACCTTCAATGGATACACTTGTAATGACCTCTGCCGCAAACACAAAAGAAGGCATAACACAGGTTAGGCAAAATAGCGTCATCCAACATATTTTCATCTGTAACTGCCGCATATCAACCTTAAAATAACCGCATGATATCATTGTAAAAAGCAAACACCATCAAACCCATAATCAGCATCATACCCACCATTTGAAAGCGCATTTGCATTTCGGCAGACAAAGGCTTCCCACGCAATTGTTCTAACGCCAAAAACATCAACATACCGCCATCCAAAACAGGCACAGGCAGCAAATTAAGAATGGCAAGATTGACAGAGAAAAAAGCCAAAAACATCACAAAATAAACCAAACCGTGACTTGCTGTACTACCTGCCATTTGTGCGATAGCAATGGGCCCACCAAGATTATCGGCAGAGATAGATGCGCTTAGCATACGCTTAAACATTTCTAAGGTCATCACGCTCACTTCCCATGTGCGAGTAAAGCCATAAATCACACTTTCAATAACACCTTTACGCTGCCATACCTTTTCCACCCATGGTTTTGCACTCAACCTGACACCAATCAAACCACGCCCTGCTTCATTGGCTTCAGGAATGACTTGCAATTGCAATTGAGCCTGGTCGCGCAAGACTTGCAAACTTATCGCCTGGCCTGCCTTCTTGCCTACAGTATCAATCAGGGTACGCACATCTTTGATGGGCTTGCCATCCACAGCAACGATTTGATCACCCGCACGCAATAAACCTTGTTCTGCGGGGGAGCCAGGGGTTACACCTTCCACAAACACATCCATACCCATATGCACACCCAACAAAACATCCGCAACATCAATCAAAAAAGCATCTTGTTCGGGTTGTGGCAAAGTGAATGTTACCTCAATCAAATGCGTGTCTCGCTGAATACCTAAAGTGACGGGCTGCCCCACACTAAGCTTTAAAGATTCTTCAAAGGCTTGCCAAGAGCTGATGTTTTCATCATCAAAGCGAACCACCGTATCACCTGGCTGTATCCCTTTCTTCTCGGCAATCGAGTTGGGGGTTACCGTGCCAATGGTTGCAGGCAAAACCTCTTGCCCCATCATACCCGCTACAGCAAAGGCAAAAACAGCAAAAATAAAATTAAACCCGGGCCCTGCAAAAGCAACCGCCGCTCGCTTCCATACAGGCTGAAGATGAAACGCGCGCTTTTTGTCTTCTTCAGAGAGTTCAACCTTTTCTTCACCTTCTTCAAGCTGCTCTTGCGGGTTTTCACCCAGCATTTTCACATACCCACCCAGAGGAATGGCTGCAATCACATACTCAACTTCACCATCTTTGCTGCGCCAGGAAAGCAAAGACGGACCAAAACCAATCGAAAACTTCTCAACCTTGATACCAAGTTTGCGTGCTACAATAAAATGCCCATACTCATGAAATCCAATGAGAATGACGATTGCGGCAATAAAATATAAAGTCGTTTGAATGGTTTCAATCATGAAGAAATCATGCCCCTGGCCAACTGTCGTGCTTCTGCATCAAGATTCCAAACCTCTTCTAGTGTTTCAACATGCTGATTACTGGTCTTTGCCATCACAGCTTCAACGGTAGCTACAATATCCATAAATCCAATTTTTGCATCCTGAAATGCCTGGTTGGCAACTTCATTGGCCGCATTAAAAGCAATCGCCAGGCTATCTTCGCCTGCAAGTACCGATCTCACCAGCCGCATGGCGGGAAATCTAGCTTCATCAATAGCCTGAAACTCCAAAGGTGATACCCGCGCGAGCTCCAGCCAGGGAATACCGCTTTCCAAGCGTTGTTCTGCCTGCATGGCATAGGCAATGGGTGAGCGCATATCAGGCATGGCCAATTGCGCCAAAACCGAGCCGTCGCGATATTCCACCATGGCATGCACAATACTTTGCGGATGAATAATTGCGGACAGTTGCTCTGCCGGAGCATCAAAAAGCCATTTGGCTTCAATCAATTCCAGAGCCTTGTTCATCATGGTCGCAGAATCAATGCTGATTTTCGCGCCCATGTCCCAGTTTGGATGCGCTACCGCTTCTTTGACGGTAATATCTTTAAGACTTTCAGGATTGCGGTCGCGAAAAGGGCCACCCGATGCCGTAAGAATAATGCGCGTGACCGAATCTCTGTCATGCCCAACCAAAGCCTGATGCACGGCCGCGTGTTCAGAGTCCACCGGCACAACATCAGCACCATAATCTTTTGCCGCCTGCATAAAAATACGGCCTGCTGTGACCAAGCACTCTTTGTTGGCAAGACCAACACGTTTCCCCGCGCGAACAGCAGCAAGCGTGGCAGGCAAACCAGCCGAACCCACCATGGCTGCCATCACCATATCCACTTCATCGGCTGCTGACACAGCCTCAGCAGCATCCATGCCATATTCAAGCACTGTACCTTGAGGAAGCTTGCCTTTTAAGGCCTGATATGCGGCCTCATCCGTCATCACCACAATACTTGGGTGAACCTTGTTGGCCAGCTCCAACATCAAATCGGCATTGCGATGAGCAACCAAAGCATACGCTTCAAAACAGTCTGGATGCCTAAGCATCACATCAATGGTGCTTGTGCCAATCGAGCCTGTTGCGCCCAAAAGCGTTAACTTCATAGGCTTGCTCATCCTGCAATCAACCATAACATGGCAACCAAAGGTATGGATGGCAATAGAGCATCAATTCTATCCAGAATGCCGCCATGCCCAGGTAATATATGTCCACTATCTTTTACACCAACCGCACGCTTGAGCGCGGATTCACCCAAATCCCCCGCAACAGATACCACCACTAAAATGACAGCCAGCATAAAAGCCTTGCTTGTACTCATGCCCAATACCTGCACCCAGAAGCCTGCTGCCACAAGTGCGCCAAGGAAGAGACCACTCACCAAACCTTCCACACTTTTATTCGGGCTAATGGCAGGGCACAATTTTGTTTTCCCCCAACGCTTGCCCGCAAAAAACGCGGCAATATCTGCAGCCCATACACCAAGCATCGCGCCTGATAAAAACCACGCGCCATGCGCCAAAGCATGCGTGGTAATCAGCGTGTAACAAAACAGCATCAATAACAATGTCATCCATTGCGCATACATCAAGCGGGAAAATGTTTCTGCCGTGCCATGTTCACGCATTTGCACCACATAAATCACCAACCAGAATACCACAGGAACCAGCAACGGGAACAACACGGGAATGGTTTGTGGGCTCCACAACCAAAACAGGCACGCAATCGCTAAAGTTACAATATAAAGCAGTGAAGACGGCATGCCAATCATGGCAAACAGCTCAATCACGGCCAGCATCCCAACCATCAAGGTTATCAGGTTAAACAGTGTATCATCGGTATAAAACATCCAGTACACAGCACCCGCAAGCAAAACACCAGCCGTGAGTATTCGCTTTTGCAACTCACTCATGGCTTGTCCCCTTGCACTTGCTCGCTGGTTTTACCAAACCTGCGCTCCCTGCTTGCGTAATCAGCCAGAGCCGCCATAAAATCTTCTTTGCCATAGGCTGGCCAGTTGGTATCCGTGAAATAAAGCTCGGCATAAGCGGCATCCCAAAGGTGGAAGTTGGAAATCCGCTGTTCACCGCCTGTACGAATCAATAAATCTACAGGCAAAATATTCTCTCGCCCCAAATAGCATTGAAACATTTCTGGCGTGAGTTCAGCAAGCGCCTTGTTTTTCTCATCTTCCGTTTGAAAAGACGAACAAAAGCGTTTGATACCCTCAATAATTTCCTGCTGCCCACCATAATTCAGGCAAAGAATCACATCAATGGAAGTATTGTCTTGAGTCGCCTTTATAGCCTTTTTCAGCGCTTGCCTTGCCAGCCACGGCAGCTTGGTGATGTCACCCAACACCAGCAATCGCGCGCCTTCTTCAACCATTTTGGGGATTTCCAGAGGCAACATGGTTGCCATCAAGGTCATCAAGCCTGTAATTTCCGTCTTGGGACGTTTCCAGTTTTCCGTAGAAAAAGCATACAATGAAACTTGTTTAACCCCTGCATCTCTGGCCCAGCGAATCACATCCCTAAGCCGCTTCGCACCCTGCTTGTGCCCTTCAAGGCGTGATAAGCCTTGAGCCTTGGCCCAACGCCCATTGCCATCCATAATGATGGCAACATGCTGAGGTATGCGCTGACTTGTCTGGTCCTCAGAGGAAGACATTAAACGGTGAGTATATCCTGTTCTTTTTTCTCAACCACGGCATCAATTTCAGCAATAAATTTATCAGTGATTTTCTGGATTTCATCTTGCAGGCGCTTGGCCTCATCTTCAGGCAAGCCTTCTTCTTTCACCTGCTTTTTAACAACATCATTGGCTTCACGACGAAGATTGCGAATGGATACTTTTGATTTTTCACTCATGGCTCTGGCTTGTTTCACAAACTCCTTGCGGCGCTCCTCTGTAAGCTCAGGCAGCACAATACGAATCACCTCGCCATCGTTGGATGGTGTAACGCCAAGGTCTGCGGCCAAAATTGCTTTTTCCAGATCTTCCAAAACTGATTTTTCCCAAGGTGCGATAACCAGCATACGAGGCTCAGGCACAGAAATACTTCCCACCTGACTCACGGGCACATCCGAGCCATAATACGATACACGCACCTGGTCCAAAAGCGCGGCATTGGCTCGCCCTGTGCGAATGGTTGCCAGTTCATGACGTAGTGCTTCAATGGTTTTACTCATGCGTTCTTCAAGCTCTTTAAACATATCAGCTCTCCTCCACTACTGTACCCACAGGTTGCCCCTGTACTGCTTTTAGCATTTGACCTGATGTGGTCACATCAAAGACTACAATCGGCATTTGATTATCCCGGCATAATGACATGGCTGTCGCATCCATCACGCCCAACTGTTTGGTCAAGGCTTCAGTAAACGTAAGCTTGTCATAGCGGGTAGCACTTGTATCTTTTGCGGGGTCCGCGCTATAAACACCATCCACTTTTGTGCCTTTGAGTACCACATCGGCATTGATTTCCATGGCACGCAAGCTTGCTGCTGTATCTGTTGTAAAATAAGGATTTCCTGTGCCTGCCGCAAAAACAAGAATACGACCTTTTTCAAGGTGGCGTACAGCCCTACGGCGAATATAAGGCTCTGCAACCTCTTTGATATGCAAGGCGGAAATCACCCGGACATGACCGCCCTGGCGCTCCAGCGCGTCCTGCAAGGCAATGGCGTTCATCACGGTAGCCATCATGCCCATGTAATCCGCGCTGGCTCTGTCCATGCCTGATGCTGTCCCCATATTGCCACGGAAAATATTGCCGCCACCAATCACAATGGCCAAATCAACGCCACTTTCGCGTATTTCCAACAATTCAGCAGCCAGGCGATTTATGGTATCAGGATCAATGCCATAACCGCTATCGCCCATCAACACTTCACCAGATAACTTGAGTAAAACTCGCTTGTATTTGGTGTTTGATGTCATAGCTACCTCATTGATATGTCAAATTTTCAGAAAAAAGCAGATAAATATATTTAACCTGCGATTTGAGCGGCCACCTCTGCTGCAAAATCTTCTTCTTTTTTCTCAATACCCTCGCCCAACGCAAAGCGAGCTACAGCCACAATTTTCGCGTCAGCCTGAACATCCGCAAGCGCTTTTGCAACGGTCTTGTCGGAATCCATCACAAATTCTTGATCCAACAGGCAGTTTTCAGAGAAAAACTTGTTCATTTGACCTGCAACAATCTTTTCCACAATGGCTTCAGGTTTGCCGCTAGCCAAAGCCCGCTCCGTCAACACGCTGCGTTCACGTTCAATCACATCTTCAGTCACTTCATCACGTGATACAAATTGCGGGTTCACGGCAGCAACATGCATGGCCACACCTTTGGCAATGCCAGCAAGGGCATCATCTGCCGCACCATCAACGGCTACCAACACACCAATTTTACCTGCGCCATGAACATATGCTGCAACCACACCACTTGCTTCCAACACCTGAAAACGACGAATACTCATATTCTCGCCAATAGTCGCAATCAATTGCGACAAGGTTTGCTCTACAGTTAAACCGCCTTCAAAAGTCATGCCCAGGAGCTCATCCACACTTGATGGGCGCTGCTCCATGATAAAATCCGCAAGCTTGTCCGCGAAGGCAACAAACTTTTCATTCTTGCTCACAAAATCAGTTTCAGCGTTCACTTCCAAAACAACGGCAACACGACCGTTGGTTTTTGCGACCACCACGCCTTCCGCTGCAACACGACCTGCTTTTTTCTCAGCAGCGCTAAGACCTTTTTTACGCAAATAGTCCACAGCGGCATCAAAGTTACCATCCGCTTCAGTCAGCGCTTTTTTGCAATCCATCATACCTGCGCCTGTCGCCTCACGCAGTTTTTTTACATCAGCAGCTGTAATTGCCATCTTTTTCTCTCCATCTTGACGCAGGCATAAAGCCTGCAACTAAATTTAATTATATAAGGTTAACCTTTTACTTATGCCACTTCTTCCGCCGCTTGACCAGCCTTGACTTCCTCAGCAGAGGTTTCTTTTGTTTCAGCCTTTTCAACCGATGCTTTTTTTGCTTCTGTTTTTTTAGCTGTCGGTTTCTTTGCTTTTGGCTTTTCTTCGGCTTGCGCTTCTTCTACCGCTTCCTCGGCAAGCGCTTCTTCCACAACTTCTTCAGAGGCGGCCTCTTTTGTTTCTGTTTCTGCCTCTGCTTCGGTTGCA
>CAZLES010000040.1:0-7287 GCA_964558615.1 uncultured Zetaproteobacteria bacterium | reverse complement strand
AATGTCACTCTTTTTTGTGCGATAGTCTGCATCAATCGAAGCAAACTTGCCGATGGCAGTGGTAATGTTTATGCTGTGCAACCATAGGTATTTGTTTAATCTTCCCCTTTGCCGTCCGTAGTGATGAAAAGGCAGACCTTAAAATGTTTAATCAGGTGAACGTATGTCATTCCAGTTAGAGTCAGTAAATATGTCAGGCGCAGAGGTTTTGCCTTTGATTGAAGGAGGTAAGGGTGTTGGTATCTCAACCGGCTTAACTTCCGGTGAATGGGCGAAAGCTGGCGGTATTGGTACGGTTTCAGCAGTCAACGCAAGTCGTCATGACGAACACGGCAACATTATTCCCGTAGAATACAAAGGGCGAAACCGTAAAGAGCGTTTCAAGGAATTGGTACAATTTGGTATTGAAGGTGGCCTAACCCAGCTTAGGCAAGCGCACGATATTGCAGGCGGTAATGGCAGAATACATATGAATGTATTATGGGAAATGGGTGGCGCGCAGCAAGTGCTTCATGGTATTCTCAAAGAAGCCAAAGGTATTGTGCATGGGATTACATGTGGCGCAGGTATGCCGTTCAAGCTGGCTGAAATTGCGGTACAGTATGGTGTGTATTATTACCCTATTGTATCCTCCGCGCGCGCGTTTCGCGCGTTGTGGCTTCGCTCTTATCGCAAAGCGCCAGATTTGTTGGGCGGTGTTGTGTATGAAGACCCCTGGCTTGCAGGCGGGCATAATGGCTTGTCCAACAGTGAGCGCTTTGACCAACCTCAGGACCCTTATCCGCGCGTGAAAGAGTTGCGTGCAACCATGAACAAGTTTGGGCTGGATAAGACACCCATTATTATGGCAGGTGGGGTTTGGTATCTTCGTGAATGGGCAGACTGGATGGTTGATCCTGACGTTGCGCCTGTAGTTTTTCAATTTGGTACACGCCCTTTGTTGACTCAGGAAAGCCCAGTGCGTGATTCATGGGGTAAAACCCTGTTAAGTCTAAAAGAAGGTGATGTGGCGCTTAACCCATTTTCGCCAACAGGCTTTTATTCATCTGCTGTGCGCAACAAGTTTTTGAATGAATTGTATGAGCGTTCTGAGAGGCAGGTTGCTTTTACGGATCACCCAGAGCCTGCTGATGGGCATACGGAATCTTTCACTTATGGTCCACGCAATCGAGAAGCTTTTTTAACCCCAGAAGGCAAAAAAAGTGCTGAGAAATGGATAGCGCAAGGTTTCACCAAACCATTGGTGACACCTGATTCTACTTTTGTTTTTGTGGATGAAGACAAGGCTGCAGAAATTCGCAAGGATCAACTGGACTGCATGGGCTGTTTGTCGCAATGTAAGTTCAGTAACTGGGCGGACAATGAAAAAGGTACAACAGGCCATAAAGCTGACCCTCGCAGTTTTTGTATTCAAAAAACATTATTGCGTTCGGCATACGGCGATGCACCGGAAAACAATTTGATGTTTGCAGGGCATGCGGCTTATAAATTCGCCCAAGATCCCTTCTATAAAGATGGTTTTATCCCTACCGTGAAGCAGCTTGTGGAACGTATTGCGACTGGGGATTAATGGCCAGGAGAAGGTTTATTGATGTTCAGTAGCCGTGTTGGGCAAGGTAGAGAATTATTTGTTAGATACTTCAGCATACAAATTCCTTCTTAATACAGGCGTATCAACGCTAACAACATTACTCAATGTTGTCATGGGCTTCTGGATTCTAGCAGTTGCAAAAGACTCATTAGGCGACATTGGGTTGGGTGTTTGGGCATTGGGCATGAGCTTTACTGCGATGGCAGCATTGGTTGACTTTGGGCTTGGCCCAGCTTTGGGTATATTGGTTGCAAAATATGCGGGTCAAGGTGATACAGAAAAGATAGAAGAAAGTGTAAATGCTTTTGTGTTAGTGGCAGTGCCTCTTGCCGTTGCCATTGTCATTTTTGGGCTATTAGCTTCTCCAAAATTGGCAGAGATATTGGTGAACGATAAAGTTTGGAATAATGAGGCATCTTCGCTATTTGCTTTGATGTTCATGATGGTTGCGATTCGACTAATTGGTAGTCTTTTGGGTGGAGTGCTGATCGGATACCAAATGATTGGGCAATTCAAATTATGGTTGGCTCTATGGGCATTCATGAGATCTGTGGGGATACTTTGGTTGTTTAAGCTAGGCTTTCATTTAGGCTTAGTAGGTTCGTGGATGGTGCTAACTACCGTTGGAGGGTTGTGTACGATTACACTATTATGGTATAAGGTTTTACCTCTCCGTATTGTTTTAGGATGCCCATCCAAAAAAGGTGTTCAAGAGCTATGGACCGTGGCACTTTCTTTGCAAACAGCGCGGATGGCTGGAGCTTTAATTGGTCAAGTGGATAAGTTGATTCTTGCAGGGCTAATTGGAGCGGTTTATGCGGGCTGGTATGAATTAGCGTCAAAACTTGCAGGCTCAGTGTTGTTGCTGCCAGGGTTTATGTTGGTTGCTTTGGCTCCTTTGGTGTCGGCAATGGTTGGTCAAGGAGAGAGTGCTCGGGTTCAACGATTGTTATACTTTACAACACGCTATCTCAATATTGCCGTATTTGGTATGGCAGGATTTTTATTTTTGTATGCTGACAGTTTATTGCTATGGTGGCTGGGCAGCATTGAAGCTGAAGTGGTTTTGGCGACTCGTGTCATGATTGCAGTTTTCTTGGTGATGGCTATTCAGCAACCTTATATTGACCATTTGTTAGGCTTAGGCAATAAAAGCATTATTATGCGCTTTTCTCTGGTTGTGTTACTAGGCAATATACCACTTTCCTTGGCTTTAGTGAATATGTTGGGCTTTTCTGGAAGTTATTGGGCAACACTTATCATGGTCGCATTAGCCTCTATATTCTTTTTTGCCAAGGCATTGGAGCAACTTGGTATATCATGGGTTGATTGGCGGAAACAATGGTTTGCTCCTTGTTGCGCAAGTGTATTGACGATGCTTATTTTATATCCATTCGCATTGACCCCACATACTTTGTCTTGGGGACTTGTTGCGCTACTGTTATGGGTGATTCTTTTTAGTGTGGGATTATTGATTTTTAGAGGCTTTGGCATGTCGGATGTGAAGATGTTACTGAGAACATTGGGCAATAAGTAACAAAATGTTCAAATGTATGATGCAATGGTTTAGGCGATACAAGGGTTGTTGTTACCTCAATGCAAATTCTAATAAGGCGGATGCCCGATTTATTTCTGAAGCAGAAGCGGCTTCGAAAAAATTACGATTATTTATGCAAGCAGAATCTAAGGAACAAACATTCATATCTTTGGGTGAAAATTGTAGCTCGGCTTGGTATTTAAAGCAGTTAGGGCTTAAAAAAGCGTCTTATCCATTTGATTGGATTTTTAGTTCTCCAGAAATTATTATAGATTGTATCAAGGATGGGTTTGCTAAGTTTCTTCATCAAAGCCAAATTATTGAGAAGCCAGGAAAGCTTAGCGCAGGGCATGCTTATTATCATGCCAACTTATTTCAACATAAAAACCCATTATTGAATCATGATAATTATGCCTACTACCAGCGTTGCTGTGATAGATTTTTAGAAAAAATCAAGTCAGACATACCAATTGTTTTTGTGTTAACACTCATCAATGAACCATTAAAAAGGCCTTTATGGGCGGATGGATTCACATATGCATTTACAATGCCTGTCAATCAAGACATTGCTAGCGTTCAACCGCTTTGTTCATATTTGAAAACCATACATACAAACAGTAAATTTATTATTGTGGATCATTATACAGAAAGGGAAAGCTCAGTGACATGTGAAGTCATTGATGACACAATATTTGCCATACGATTTTGTGCGGGAGGCAAAAGCAATGGTTTGAAGTATGAGAATCATATCGATGATTATTGTTTTAAGCTGGTTTTATCAGGGTTATGTAAAGATACACCCTAGTATTGATAAAAACTTTATCATAGATACATTGAAGCCTGCAACATAGCATGATATTGGATGATAGAGGGAGGTGTTTTGGGGCATTTAACACCAATATTTTTGTTTTCGCTTCCTCGCGCAGGCTCTACATTATTGCAACGCATGATTGCCAGTCACCCTGATGTGGCAACAAGCGCAGAGCCTTGGATATTGCTTCCCGCTTTTGATGTTTTACAGCATTCAGGACAAACCTTCTCAACATATGGCCATGCAATGGCGATTCAGGCGATTCAGGACTTTACAACACATGCCAACCTTAATTTAGAAGGTGAAATGAGGGCGATGATACTTCGTTTGTATGCAAAGGCTGCGACCAATGGCGAACATTATTTTTTAGATAAAACACCAAGGTATCATATGATATCTTCAGAAATTACTGCCATGTTTCATCAATCTAGGCCTATTGTTTTGGTTAGACATCCTTTGGCTGTTGTTGCATCGATTTTGGAAACATGGGCGGATAAAAAATGGTATTTATATGGTTATAAAGTTGATTTATATCAAGGTGTGGAAGGGCTAGAAGCTACATGCAAGCGATATCAGGATAGGGTTTTGCTGGTTCGTTATGAGGATGTATTGCTCAACACGGATGAAACAATGCAATCTATTTTTAAGCATATTGGGCTTGAAGATGATATTCAATCATGGTCTGACTTTTCTAAAGTTAAAATATCGGGGCATATGAAAGATCCAACAGGCATAGGAAAATATAAACATGTAAGTTCAGAGCCTTTGGAAAAGTGGAAGACTGTGTTTTCTAATCGGTATCGTATTGCTTGGGCTCACCGTTATTTGGATTGGTTGGGTCAAGAACGTTTGGCTATGTTTGGTTATGATATTGATGAAATACGTGCTGAGTTGGATGCTCTGCCTAAAAGTTGGAAGGGTGTTGCGGCAGATTTTTGTCGTAGTGCTTATGGGTGGTGGAGAGAGCGTTTGCAAAGGGATGTGTTTGAGCAGCAAGCAACACAACATCAATATCGAAGAAATATATTACGATGAGTGAAGGAAATGCTTGCCATACAATTAGTGTGATTATACCTGTGTATAATGGAGAAGCCACACTTTACAGGTGTTTACACGCGATTGAACAACAAGATGAGCTTCCCCATGAACTTATTATTGCAGATAATGGTTCTGATGATGCATCCTTACGCATTGCCCAGGATTTTGCCAATCATGCTACCATCCATGTGAGAGTGCTTGAGGTGGAAAAGCGTGGGGCTGCAGCAGCTCGAAATGCAGCAGCAAAAATTGCTTCAGGTGATTGGTTGGCTTTTACTGATGCAGATTGTGTGCCTGATTCTGACTGGTTGGCCCAGGGCATGTTGGTGATTCAGCAGCAATCGTGTGTGGCATTAGCAGGCCCCGCTTGGGGAACACTGGAGGGAGACTTGTCAGCACAGCTACTCAGCTTAACAACCTTGTCAGTAGGCAATGCGAACCATTGGAGAAAAGAAGCGGGTGATACAGGCGTCAATGGTTTTGCATCGGCAAATTTATGGATCAATAAACAGGTGTTTGAGCAGCTTCAAGGCTTTGATGCTTCACTGACTGTGAGTGGTGAGGATTACGATTTATGTGCTCGCCTTTATCATGCAGGCTATGCGATTTATTATCATTCTCAACTACATGTTCGACATATTCATCCATCAGGGCTTATTCCTCTTTTGGTTAAAGCAGCAGATTATGGTCAAGCACATGGTTTTTTGTTTGAGAGGTATGGTAAGCCAGGTTTGTATATAGATATGTTGGGGGGTAGGAGGATAAGGTTGGGTATGCCATATAAAGTCTGGGTGAATGCGGTGTCAGCAGAAAAGAAGATGTTGATATTATTGATGTTGGTTTTGATTCATCCCGCTTTTTTTTCTTTGGTCTTGCTATATCCTTTTTGGATTTCGCGATTTTTATGTCAGCGGGCTCGAAGTTTGAATCATCCTATTCACTTGTTTCGTGCTTACATGTTGGGGTGGTTGCTGGTACTGCGTTCCTTGGCATTTACTGTGGGTCGAGTCAAGGGGAGTAGGCAAGGTGTATGGTTGTTATAGTTCATTTTATCAGCCCTGCCTCATACTTGATTCTCACCATGATTGAGGGCTACATTGAACATGATAAAACGAATAGAGGGTGATTGTGTGGCACGAAGTGTCTTGATGGTTGAAACAGGCGGCTGGGGAGGGATAGGGCATTATGCACATTGTCTTAGCCAAGCCTTAGTTTCTAAAGGTGCGCATGTTCGTTTGGTTACGCATGCAGATCACTATCAATTGGATGAATTTGATAAAAACTATGCAGTGGAAAAAGTCTTTAAAGGTGATGGTTTTATCGCTGATTGGAAACGGTTGTATCAAGCTTGGAAGGGCGAACCTATTATTCATTTCCAATCATTGCTATCGACGCGGCGTGATTGGCTAGCGTTTGTAGCTATGAAATGGTTGATGCCTAAGGTTAAAATGATTGTTACAGCACATAATGTTTTGCCACATGAAGTTGCTCTGGGTGAAAAGTGGGCGTACAAGAAGTTATACATGATTGCTGATGGCATTATTGTACACTCAAACGCAACTCAAAAAAAGCTATGCAAGATGATGGGTCAAGGGTTTAGAACGCCTGTTGAAATCATTCCGCATGGGCATTATGGGCAGATTACAGGGGAGATTCTTCCAGATCGTGCAACTTCTATTCAGGTGTTAGGTTTGGATAAAAACTTCCAGTATATGGTTTGCTTTGGGGCGATAAGGCCATATAAGGGTATTGATTTGTTGATGAAGGCCGTTGCAAAGGTGAAACCTTGGCCTGCGGATTTAAAAGTTTTGGTGATTGGTCATTTACTAACCGGTGTGGCCGAAGAAGAACTGATTGCTTTACGTCATCAGTTGGGTTTGGAAGATATTGTACGCTTTGACTTACGGTATGTTCCAGAAGATGAAATACCGCATATTTTTTCCATTACAGATGTCTCGCTATTGCCATACAGAAATATTGATCAAAGTGGAATCCTTATGGCAGCACTAGCGGCAGGAAAACCAATATTATGTACACCTGTTGGCGCTTTCCCAGAAATCATTAAGGAAAGTTTTGGCTTTTTGTCCGATGCGGTTTCTGTTGATGCAATTGCATCTTCTTTAACGCAAGCAATAGAACAACGAAGCCAATGGGATGATATGGGAAGAGCCGCTAAAAAGGTTGCCATGGCAGAATATGGCTGGGATTCTATTGCTGGTAAGACCTTAAAATTTTATGATAGAGTTAGCCTAGATTGATGCGTATTGCCTATGTTTCTCAATTTCCAAATATGGTGGGTGGAGGTGAGTA
>CAZLES010000039.1:0-7299 GCA_964558615.1 uncultured Zetaproteobacteria bacterium | reverse complement strand
CTAGGACCCACGGATTAAAAGTCCGCTACTCTACCAACTGAGCTATAGGCGCATTGGCGCGCATTATGGTATTCCCATGCGTGCTGTCAAACAGAAAAGCAGGCTTAGTGGTTTTGCTCTCGTATAATGGCACGATAGCCAATGTCTTGACGATAGAAGCCTCCGCTCCAGTCTAAGTTTTTCAAGGCCTGATATACGGTTTGTTGCGCTTCTTGTACTGTTTCGCCCAAGGCGGTGACACCCAATACGCGCCCGCCACTATTGATAATATGCCCATCTTTTTCTGCTGTGCCTGCGTGGAATACGATAGTGCCAGCTTTTTCAACAGCATCCAGGCCGCGAATCACTTGCCCTTTCTCAAACTGGGCAGGGTAGCCATCTGATGACACGACCACACACAATGCTTTGCGCGAATCCCATTCAAGCGCTATACCATCCAAGCGAGACTCGGCTGCTGCAAGCAATACTTCGCCCAGGTCAGACTTTAACCGGCTCATCAAGGGCTGGCATTCAGGGTCGCCAAAGCGGACATTAAACTCTAAGGTTTTTACGCCATGTTGGGTAAGCATCACGCCTGCATATAATGTGCCGATAAAATGAGCGCCACGCGCTTTAAGCGCCGCAATAATAGGTTTGGCGATAGTATTCAACACTTCTTGTTCGATATCAGGGGTCACGCATGGCGCGGGGCTGTACGCGCCCATACCACCTGTGTTGGGGCCTTGGTCGCCATCCAATAGCGCTTTATGGTCTTGTGAGGATGCGAGCGGCAAAATGGTATCGCCTGATACAATAAATAAGCATGATGCTTCTTCACCCTCTAAAAACTCTTCAATGACAACCTGCGAGCCCGCATCACCAAAACGATTGCCCGCTAACATATCACGAGCCGCTTCAATGGCTTCTTCTTCGGTTTGCGCGACAATCACACCCTTGCCCGCAGCCAGACCAGAAGCCTTAACGACAATGGGTGCGCCAACTTGACGAATATAAGCCTCGGCCTGGTCAGGATCGGTATGGGTTTCAAATTTTGCTGTAGGCACACCCGCCTCGGCCATCAAGGCCTTGGAAAAAGATTTGCTGCCTTCCAACGCCGCGGCAGCCTGGTCAGGACCGAACACGGCAAAACCTTCCGCACGGAGCTTATCCGCCAAACCAAGCACCAAAGGCGCTTCAGGGCCGACGACTACGAGCCTGGGTTGTTCATCACGCGCCAACCGCATTAAACCATCAATGTCTTCCGCGCCAATGTTGATACAACGCGCTTCGCGCCTGATACCAGGGTTTCCTGGCGCGCAAATGACTTCATCCACGGAATCTGAACGTTTTAACTTCCAGCAGAGCGCGTGTTCACGCCCGCCACCACCTACGACCAATACTTTCATCTTTTGTTCCTCATCATGTTATTTCTTGTGGGTGTGTTGTAACAAACCTGTTACATCTTGTATTTTCGCTGCAAATCCCGCCTGACATCACGTTCTTTACGGTCTTGCCGCTTATCATACAATTTTTTACCACGTCCCAGGCCAATTTCAATTTTGGCATAACCTCGTTCGTTAAAAAAGATTTTAAGTGGCACAAGCGCTAAGCCTTTTTCTTTGAGCTTGCCTATCAATTTGGTTAATTCTTTTTTGTGTAGCAACAATTCACGAGAGCGTGTGGGGTCAAGGGGGTTGTTGTGAGCAGCAGGTTTGTATGGGCTGATATGGCAACCAATCAATAATAACTTTGCATTGCGAATGATGCAGTGGGCTTCTTTGAGGCTGGCTTGCCCTTGGCGCAATGATTTGACCTCTGGCCCAGTTAAGATCATGCCTGCTTCATAGGTTTCAAGGATATGATAATCGTGACGCGCACGCTTGTTTACAATTGCCATGGGTGAATGATAGGGGTTAGACGACCAATGTCATCAAAGCGTTGGTGATGTCTGAAATGATAGGGCCAAGTACAGCTTGAAAAATACCAAGCATCAATAAAGCGATAAGGATAAAAAAGCCATAAGGCTCAATACGCTCCAACTGATACGCTAAAGGGTTGGGCAGCAGGCCGACTGCAACACGGCCACCATCCAGGGGTGGAATCGGAATCAGGTTGACCACAAAAAGCACGACATTGATGATAATTGAAGCTTGCAGCATGGCAGCTAAAGGCTGAGCAAACCAATGTAAGGCTTCGGGTAAATGAATAGTAACAGCAAGCAAACCTGCTGAGAAAAAGGCAAGTATAAGATTGGTGAGTGGGCCAGCGAGGGCAACCCAAACCATGTCTTGCTTGGGATTGTTAAGCTTCGCAAAATTGACGGGTACAGGCTTGGCATAACCAAACACAAAAGGCGCACCCATGATAAGCAGTGATGCCGGAATGAGTATAGTGCCTATGGGATCGATATGTTTGATGGGGTTTAAGGTTAAACGCCCCATCCAGCGCGCGGTATTGTCGCCCAGCTTGTCTGCCATCCAGCCGTGGGCTACTTCATGCAATACGATTGCCAGCAAGACAGGCAATGCCCAAATGCTAAGTCCACGTAAAATTGATTCAAATTCCATGATGGTTAAACCTCGCTAAGTGTAGGTAATTGCGCTTTGATGCATTGGCTAACCGCATGCATCGCTTCAGTGGTATAAGGCTTTGCGGGGAACAAGCCCCATACAGGTTTTGGCCATGCTATATCGTCCTTAAAGCGGGCGATATGATGGATATGCAGTTGGGGTACCATATTCCCCAAAGCTGCGATATTGATTTTATCGGCTTGAAAAATATCTTCAATGGCTTGAGCTAAAGTCGATGATTCGTGTATCAATAATTGCTGTTCACGCGTTGATAGATGGTGGATTTCTCGAATATTTTCGCGTTCAGGCACCAAAATAAACCAAGGGTACTGGCTATCATTAAGCAGCAGCAATAAGCATAGCTCAAAGCGACCTAGTACCATGCAGTCTTTTGCCAGCTGCGGGTGTAGTTGCGCGTTTTGGCTCACAAATAAGCCTCATGGTAAAAGCGGCTTGCCTGAACAAGCTCATGAGGGCGGCCAATATCAAACCAGAACCCCTGATGTTTATAACCAAAGCACTGTTGGTTTGTGATGGCCTGCCGTATGGGTTGTAGCAGTGAAAAGGCTTGATGGCTGGCGTATTGCCATAATACATCTTTATGCCAGGCGGAAACGCCAGAGAAAGTGAGGGGGTTCTCATGTTTGGCTACTACCCGTTGTTGTTGCAAACTAAAGTCACCTTCGGGATTGTGGTAGGGGTTGCTCACCAATGCCAACGCGCAGCCCTGTTCGGGGCAAAGCTCACTTAATCGGGTGTAGTCAATGTCTGCCATAATATCACAATTATGCACAAGCAAGCCTTCATCTTCCGGTAATAAGTCCATGGCGGTACGCACGCCACCACCAGAATCCAGCAGTGTTATTTCATGACTGTAATATATTCTGGCGTTAAAACGGCTACCATTACCCAATATATCCTGAATTTGCTCCGCATGATAATGTAAATTGATGGCAATATCATGAATGCCTGATGCAACCAGCCTGCGAATTACACGCGCGATAGCAACCTCACCAGCGATAGGCATCAGTGCTTTGGGTTTGTTTTTTGTGAATGATTTTAGCCTGCTACCCATGCCCGCGGCTAAAATGATGGCTTGTGTGATGTCATTCATGCTAGCAATGATAAGCATATGGAGATAAAAGGTCTATGCCATGTCATCAATTGCATTTATTGCTTGTAATCCTGGGCAGGCTGATTAAAGTGCGGCTCGGTTTTACTGGAGGTTACCATGGCAAAACGTTGTGATATTTGTGATAAAGGCCCTATGAGTGGCAATCATGTGAGTCATGCACATAATACTGTGCGCCGTCGGTTTTTACCCAATTTACATCGTGTTCGCGCGCAAATAAACGGGCAGACCAAAAAAATCCGTGTATGTTCCAGCTGCTTGCGCTCCGGGAAAGTTGTAAAAGCTGCATAATAGCTCAAGGGAATTGTTGAAAAGGGTGTCTGTCATCAAACAGACACCCTTTTTTTTTTAGGTATGTTAACTTTATGAGTCAGGCTTTAGGGATAAATGTTGCAGGGTTGATTGCCCTGCCATTGCGATGCACTTCATAATGCAGGTGAGGCCCTGTTGAGCGCCCTGATGAACCAATACGACCAATCATTTGATTGGCTTCAACAATATCACCAACAGTAACGTTAGCCGCAGACATATGCCCGTAACGGGTGCGGAAACCATAACCATGCTCAATTTCAACCAGATATCCGTAGCCTTTCATTTTTCCCGCAAAAATAACTACACCCCGGCTGGCAGCCAACACGGGCGCGCCAAAACGATTGGCAATATCAACACCCTTGTGCATGGCTTTTTGTCCTGTAAAAGGGTCTAGGCGAACACCAAAGTGTGAGCTGAGCCAACCACCTTCTGTTGGCCAGGTGTGTGGGCGCGCGTTTTTTTCTTCCAGGTCATCTTGTAGTAGATAGTTGACAGCGACCAGCTTGCTGTTCAAGGCATCAATTTCCGAGCCGACCTGCTCGATTTGAGAAAATAGGTCAAGATCTGGTGTATTGCTTGCTACAGGAATGCGAGGGCCGCCAAAAGCCGGTTGCACATCAAAGTTGAATTCAGAAGGGCTGATGGATGAAGATTGAATGAGCCGTTTGCCCAGTGAGTCCAGGCGAGCAAGCCTGGCCTGCATTTGGCCTACGGAGCGAGCATACACATTCATTTTATTCTGCTCTGCTTTTAAGGAAGCTTCAAAGGCCAGTTTTTGCTTGGCAAAGACTTGACGTTCATGGTTTAAGGTTTCCCGCGCAAGTTGTAAGTCCTGGCGCAAGCTATAGTTTGCATACAAGCTGTATGCCCCAGCAATACAAACGCAAATGAGGAGCAGTGCCGCTGCTGCCATAAGACGAAGTTTGGCTTTGCTTAGGCGATATGTTTTCGTTTGCCCTGAATCAGGCACCAACATGATTGAGAAATGACTCACTTGCGATAAAACCCCTCTTTTTGCTTGGACTACGCTTGCTAATCAAGTCGTGTGTCTGCGTCAAGTTTAGGTGCGGCACTATGCCTCACTATGATGAATATCACAAATATTTAGGGTGTGGAAATTTGACAACAGGCCATTCATACCCAATGTTGCGCCGCATGCAAACATTCGCGACTCAACCTTATTATATTTCCCGTAGCGCTTTTCAGTGGATTTTGCACCAGTCTTTGGTTGCTGATGAGCGATATACATTTTGTGGCCTGGTGGGTACATCCCATGAGTCTAAGGCGTCAGTTCTTGTGGAGAAAGTAGCCATGATTAAAGATGTGACGGATATCGCGCACACTCTGGATATTTGGCAAGAGTTGGATATTGCGTGTCTTGGTTTTTTTCACTTTGAGCATGAGCAGGCTATCCCTGCCCTGGTAGAGGCCATGCCAGATACATATGTTAAACTTCAAGTGCGTCTGGCAGAAAAAGGTCGCCTGGATTTATTGGCTTTGATGTGTGACAAGTTATCTTCACATGTTGTAAAAAAAGACCTTGAGCTGATAGAAGATGGACACGCTGACCTGGTTGTTTAGGCTCGCCTCATGAGAATTTGTCATATTGGTCTCAACTACAAGACAGCGCCCGTAGAATTACGGGAGCGACTGGCTGTGCCAGAAGCTGATATTCAGGGCATTTTACAAGCGCAAATTGCAAACCCCGCAATTCGTGAGGCAGCGCTTTTGTCAACATGCAACCGCGTGGAAATGACACTGGTTACTCATGATCCTGATGCTGCCATTGCGTTGGCGCATGAATGGTTTGCGCAAAAAGCAGGCATACCCCTTGCTGATGTTATCGAGCATCTATATGCCTACACCACAGATGAAGCAGTTCGTCATTTGTTTTCGGTAGCGGCAGGCCTGGATTCGCTGGTGTTGGGTGAGCCACAGATTTTAGGACAAGTCAAAGCATCGTATGAACTGGCGTTGGAGGCCAAAACGGCAGGGCATATTTTGCACCGCCTTTACCAATCCACTTTTGCGGCCGCAAAACGTGCCCGAAGCGAAACATCCATTGGCAGGCAGGCAGTTAATATTTCATCGTGCGCGGTGGAGTTGGCCAAGCGAATCTTTGGTGATTTATCTGGAAAAACAGTGCTTCTGATTGGTGCCGGAGAAATGGCAGAGCTCGCGGCCACACATCTTAAAGCCAATGGCTGCAAGGAAATCCTGGTTGCCAATCGTACTTTGGAACGGGCACACAAGCTGGCTGTAGAGTTTGAAGGTCATGCCTTAACCATGGATGAACTGCCGCAATACATGGAAAGGGCGGATATTGTGATTTCAGGTACGGGCGCATCGACATATGTATTATTACCTGAAGATGTGAAGCCAGCCATGAAACAGCGAGGCGGCCAGCCTGTATTTTTTGTGGATATTGCAGTGCCACGAGATATTGACCCGCGGATTGCAGATATTGCGGGAGCTTATGTGTATGATATTGATGACTTACAGCAAGTGGTGCAAGGGAATCAGCGGAGTCGGGAGCGTGAGGCCGAGCAGGCCAAAGTCTTGATTGAAGAGGATGCAAATGCCTTTTTAACATGGTTGAAGTCTTTGGAAACAGTGCCCTTGATTCGGGGTATTCAGCAGCAAGTAGAGCAAGCCAGACTTGAAGAAATGGAAAAGGCCAAACGTTATCTCAAAGGGTTAAATGATGAGCAGCAAGCTGCGGTGGAGCGTTTGAGTAAGGCATTGATGAAGCGGTTTGCCCATCCAGCCCTGCAAACCTTGAAAACCTTGCCTGATGACATGGAAGGTGATTTGTTGATGGGTGCCGCAAGCCGTTTGTTTGCCGCAAAACCCATTAAGGATACACATCAAAAAGATAAACCTCGGGAGTCCGATGAACACGCGTCTGGATGAGATTTTAAGAAAGAAAGAAGACTTGTCTGTAATGATGGCAGACCCTGAAATCACATCAGACACCAATAAGTACACTAAGATTTCCAAAGAGTATTCAGCGATTGAACCAGTAGCCGATGAAGCTGAACATTATTTGGCTGTTGAGCAGCAAATCAAAGACAATCAAGAGATGATGGCAGAAGCTGACTGCGACCCAGAGCTTAAAGATATGGCACAAATGGAAATCATTGAGCTTAAACAAGAGTTAGAAGCCAGTAAAAAACGCCTTGATACCTTGCTTTTACCCAAAGACCCCAATGATGATAGGAATGTGATTCTTGAAATTCGTGCAGGTACAGGTGGTGATGAAGCTGCACTTTTTGCCGCTGATTTGTTTCGCATGTATAGCCGCTA
>CAZLES010000038.1:0-7575 GCA_964558615.1 uncultured Zetaproteobacteria bacterium | reverse complement strand
CCGATTATTGCCTAACGCCTTGCAAAGAGGGTGCGTATTTTCTGCTTGGTTTACAATGCCTTATGTGCGGCTGACCGCCTTAACTTGCTAAAAGTCAGGGGCCAGCCCCGACGTCCTTATGGATCAGATTGGTTATATCGAGATCCATAGATGGATGGAGTAATCATTCATTCTATTGCATCATAGAAGCAAGAAGAAGGTGCTTGACGCATGTCAGTTTGCGGAGATAGGGAAACTTGAGATTAGGGAAGCTGTCACTTCAAAGTGGGGAGGTGGTTGAACCCTCCGCCACTCTTCTTGCTCTGATACGAGTGTTATTCGCGTCACGGATATTGGTTGGTTTAGTGGTTGGGCTGATTTATGCGCTGTCTATGCCCAATGCGGTGTCTTCAAGCTTAAAGCTCACATTGTTTATGACTGGTTTTTCCATCATTTGGGCAACGTACTTGTTTAATGTTTACACAGATAAAGCGGAAGATGAGATGAATACGGCGGGGATTCATGTGGCTGTATCCAAGCCTTTTATATTTTTGCTGTTGTTTGCGCCTGCTCCCTTGATGGGGGATGTGTTTGGCTGGCGAGGGCTGATGTTCCTTGCGGTATTTTTTGCCGCGTGTAACTTGTATTCGATAACCATACCAAAGCTTGATATACGCATCAAAGATGTGTTTTTACTTAAAAATATTTATCCTGGTCTTGTCGTGGTTGGCGGCCTTGCAGCGTTACGCATGATGCTGGGGTTTCCCATTTTTTTCTCTGAGCTTGCCTTGATTTTTTTGATTTATTTTGGCAATGAAATACTGTGGGATATTCGGGATATGCAGGGGGATAAGGCAGGCTCCACGTTGCCGCAACGCTTTGGTGTGCTTGCAACCAAAGCAGGGATTATTTTGATTTACCTTATCGTACTTGCGCTTTATGCCACCTATTGGTCTTTTGTGCTTCATCTGGCGTGGATACCTGTGGCTGTCGTGGTTGTGGTGACGCTGCTGGTACAACCGAATCAGAATCCTTTGCTGTTTCATGTGCCTGTGTTGGCATGGGTGGGTTTCTTGGGGTTATTGTTATGGCTCTAGGCTCGGTTTTGCCTTTATTGCTCACATTGGCGAGTGTTCATCATGTCACGTTGCTTTTGGTTGGTATGGGGCAGGCTCATTTTATACATTGTTATATTTATCAATATCGGGCGCATAAAATGGATGCGGACTTTTGGTTGAAGCTGGCGCTCGGTTTGTCTGCCGCAGCGACTGCCGGCTTTTATTTGGGTGATGCGGTGATGATTCCCGCTATTCTTATCTTTATTTTACATCAGTTTTTTGATGACTTGTATTTGTATAAACAGCAGGCAGGCACTTTTGATTATATACAGTTGATGCTGGTGCTGGGCGCATGTTTCTGTTTGTCTGCTTTTGGGATGGAGGCATGGGCAAGGCAACTTGCTGTTTTGTTGGTGGGGGTAGGCATGTTGGTTGGCCTGTTGACCAGGCAGCGCCATACCTTGCTCACGCTTACACTTCCGTTTGGGTTGCCGTTGTTGTATGTGGTTTGGGATTATCAGGGTGAAGACTGGCTGATTCCTGCGGGCATTATCATTGTGTCTCATTATTTGCGATGGATGATATATGTGTATCAAACACAGCCCCGAACCCGGCGCAATATATTTTTTGTTGAAAGCCTGATTTTGAACAGCGTATTGATGCTTTATGCCATTGCAACACTATTGGGTGGGCATGGCGAACATTTATCCATGGTTTTGCAAGGCTTGTTTTCGACCCAGGCCTTTGTGATTTGGACCATGGGGCATATTGCTTCAACCATCAGGCCCCGACTTGTTCCCGCGCGCCGATGAACAAAATAAAAACCCAGCGTTTACGGCTGGGTTCTTGTTGAGCCTTAAGCCTTGGCAGGGTCTGGTTTGCCGCGTTGCCATAGATAATACATCAATGGGGTAACAAACAGCGTAAGAATCGTTGCGGCAATGGTACCAAAAGCCATGGATACACCCAAACCACCAAACACAGGGTCGGTTATCATGATGGATGTACCCGCAACCACCGCGATAGCGGTGAGCAGAATAGGCCGCGTGCGCACCGCGCCTGCTTCAAGCACGGATGTTTTCAAATCATGCCCTGCTTTACGGTATTCGAGAATGAAATCAATCAGCAAGGTTGAGTTGCGCACCACAATGCCCGCAAGCGCAATCATACCAATCATGGATGTGGCGGTAAAAGCCTGGCCAGTGATGGCGTGCCCCGGGAAAATACCAATCATGGTTAAGGCCGTGGGCGCCATGACTAACATGGGTAAAATAAACTGCCCGTAATAAGCGACCATCAACAGATAAATCAGTACCATGGCGACAATGAACGCGGCACCAAGGTCACGAAAAACATCCAGAGTCAGGCGCATCTCACCATCCCACAATATATGATAACCAAATGTGTCTTCAGGCTCGGTATCGGTAAAACGCATCCCACCCGTTTTGACAGGTGTACCCGCAATGACTTGCTCATCTATGCGACTATCCATATCCAGCAGGGGATACACTTGTGAGCCCCGCTTTGGCTCACCCGTTACATAGGTAACAGGATGACCATCTTTGCTGAAAATAGGATGTTTGACGGTGGTTTCTTCCACCGTGGCTATCGCGGATAAGGCAACTGGCCCTTGCGGTGAGCTTACATAAATTTGATTCAAGTTTTCAGCATTCACGCGCATGGCGCGAGGTAATTGCACATGTAAATTCACCACATGCCGCTCATTTTCAATATGCACAGCACCAAAATTGTAGCCAGACAAGAAATCACGAAGCGCGACCTCAACTTGCTGTGTCATCACACCCAAACGCGCTGCTTTTTCCTTGTTGACCTTTACGTTGAGCTGCGTTTGCTCTGCGCCAATCGAGTCATCAACATCCACTACATCATAAGTATGGGTAAATATGTGATGTATTTCGGTCGCAATCGCTCTTTGTTGTTCATAGTCCGGGCCATAGATTTCCGCCAACAATGTTGCGCGAACCGGAGGCCCTGGCGGGTCTTCCACAAGCTTGATGGATGCCAAAGGATACTTGGCAAACACTGGTGCTAACATTTCCCGCAATTCCAGAACAATATCTTCTGAGCGAATGCTGCGCTCATGTTTATTGCGTAAGTTCACACGAATTTCACCCAAATGTGGCGCTTCGCGGAACAACGCGGCCCCTCGCAGAATACCATTGAAATCAATAGGACCGCCACGACCAACAAAGGTTTCGTAATCTTTCACCATTTCATGCTGGCGCAGTACATTGCCAATGTCTCTGGCTACGGCATCTGTTTCTTCAAGTGTGCTACCTTCAGGCAAATCAATGGTGATATTAAAAGTATTTTGATTGCCTTTAGGTAACATTTTCAGCTCTACAGCACCAGGTGTTAACGGGCCGTTGATACCGGATGGCCGGATAAATTGCCAGGCAGGTTGCAGCATGGAGCCAATAAACAAGGCTGCGACTACAAGCCAGAACACAAGGCGTATTCGGGTGTTTTCCACCAAAGGCGTTGCCCACTTCAAATATGTGATATGTACCCAGTCTTTTGGGTCTTTATCCTGCTCTTCCATGGTGGGCTCAACCATTTTATTCGGCAAAAAGCGTTGGGCAATCCATGGTGTAAAGGCATACGCGATGATTAGGGACGCTGCCATGGCCAGGGGTGTATTGAATGGAATAGGTGCCATGTATGGTCCCATCATGCCAGTCACAAAACCCATAGGAATAAAAGCCAGAATCACGGCAATGGTCGCAACAATGGTTGGCTTGCCCGTTTCATTGGTTGCGCGGATGATTAACCTGGCTTTTTCAGCCGTGTTTTTCACACCTTTATGCAAGTGCCGGTGAATATTTTCAATCACCACAATGGCATCATCCACCAACAAGCCCAATGCAAGGATTAAAGCAAACAGAGTGATACGGTTGATGGTTTGGTCAACCAGGAAACCAATCGCCAGTACAATAAACAAAATCAAGGGGATATTTAATGTTACAATGGTTGCTTCCCGCCAGCCAAGGAAGAGCAGCAAAATGATCACAACCGAAACAATGGCAATCACCAAATGCTCAACCAAATAATTGACGGCATCATCCGACTTCTTGCCTGAGTCGCGAGTTATATCCACGCGCACGTTGCCTGGGATAAAATCTCCTTGAAGCTGTTCAAGCTTGTCAGCAATGCCCTGTGTTACTGTTACCGCGTTTGTACCACGCTGCTTGGCAAGCGCGATAGATACCGCGTTGGTTTCAGGCTCACCTGCTTGTCGCACACCTTCAGCCGAAGGACCAAAAGCAATGCGGTGCAACTGGTTTACTTCTGTCGCGCCATCTACAATACTTGCCACATCACGCAAGTAAACCGGTTTATCTTGGTGGCTGCCTACAATCAACGCGCCCACTTCCTGCGCTGTTTCCAAAAACCCTGCAAGCCAAACCTTGCGTACTTGATTGTCACCCACAAGCTCGCCCACAGGCCCGCCTGCATTGGCACTCATCAACACACGGTGCAACTGATCCAGTGTGATGCCATAGCCTGCCATTTTTGCGGGGTCGATTTCAACGCGAATTTCATGGTCTCGACCACCGATAATATCGGCAACGGATATACCATCCAAAGGTGCCAGTTGTTCACGCACGCGCTCTGCCAGGCGCTTCAATGCCAAACCATCCAGCTCATTGGAAGACAGTGTAATCACAGAAACGGGCACATCATCCACATCCATGGGTTTGACCAACGGCTGGGACGCACCTGTAGGAATACGATCCAGATTTTGCATGATTTTATCATACAGTTTGACCATACTGATTTGTTTGTCCGCGCCCACTTCAAATACCACGGTTACCACACCAACATTACCCATCGCTGTACCAAAGGTATGATCAATACCGCTGATTTCCCGCAAGACCATTTCCATAGGGCGTACAATCAGGTTTTGTACTTCTTCAGGGCTAGCGCCATGCATTTGAATGATGACATTGGCCGCAGGTACATCAATTTGCGGGTTTTCTTCACGCGGTGTCACCAGCAAGGCGAAAATGCCCACCAAAAGAATAATGATACTGACAATAGGTGTCAGGTTGGTTTGCATGGCAAACTTGCCCAGTTTACCAGCAATATTAAGAGGTTCTTGTTCGGTATGCTGTTCAGCCATGATTACTGCCCACTCACCGCTTGCACTTTCATGCCGCTTTTGATGTCAGGATTGCCATCCCAGGCAATGGTATCGCCATCACGCAGGCCAGCTACAATTTCCACCTGGTCTCCGTGTGCTTTTCCCAAGCGAACAAGGCGATATTGTGCCAAGCCATTTTCATCCACAATATATACCGCATTCAAACCAGAATGTGTTATCAGTACATGCTTAGGGACAAGAATAGCGCTTCGCTCACCCACGCGAAAACCTGCCTGGGCAAACATGCCTGGATGAATATCGGGTGAAGGTTGCAAGGCGACTTTGACCAGGAACTGGTGAGATACCGGGTCGGCTGCCTGTACCACCTGACGCACAGTACCTTCAAATGTTTTATGCAATGATTCAATGGTAATATCCACAGTATCACCCTCATGGATTTTGCTGACATAATTTTCAGATACATAGGTGGAAACTAGCAAGCTGTTGGGATCTTCAATGGAGAGAATCGGCATGCCAGGTGAGGCCAAATCACCAATGCTTAAGCGTTTCTCAACCACCACACCATCTACAGGCGAGCGCACTTCCGCATAACTTAATTGGTTTTTGGCTCTAACAACATTGGCTTTGGCCACATCATAACGCAGCTTGGCTTTATCCACTTTTTGACTGCTTACCGCACCTGATGCTGCAAGCTCCTGAAAGCGTTTAAGGTCAGCTTCGGCATCTTTCAAATCCGCCTTGGCCTGCAAATAGGCTTGCTTGGCATCCGTAGGGTCAATTTGTACCAAAACCTGCCCCGCGCTCACTTTATCACCTTCGCGCACATGCATGGCCTTGATATAACCTGAAATCTGTGCGCTGATAGACACACGATGATCCGAAGCTACAGCGCCACTGGTGGTGTAATGTTCAGGCACTTGCACACGGTGTACTTGCATGGTTTTCGCCTGCGTGGTTTGTGGCATTGCCGGTTGTTGTGTTACTTCTTCCGAGCAGGCTGATAGCAAGGTTGTGGCTGCAAAAAGCGTAATCCATGTTTGTTGTTTTAAAATGTTCATTGTATTACCTCTTGATTTAGTATTCCTGCGGCCAAAAGCAACGCTGCCTTGGCGATAATAAAATCATATTGCGCGCGAATAAGCATGACATGCGCCTGATTTGCGCGCACTTGCGCAGCAAGCAAGTCTGATGTGGTTTCCAGCCCTTGCTGGTGGCGCAGAGCCTTGATGCGCAAGGATTCAGTGGTTTGAGCGTAAGCCTGCTTTTCACTGGTGAGCTTGGTTTTGGCCAAATGCAGGCCACGCCATGCCTGACGCACTTCATTCTGAATTTGCTGGCGCTTGTCCTCTTGTTGCAGGGACAAGGCAATACGGGCAGCTTCCGCGGTGCGAACGCTGGCGCTGTCGCTACCGCCTGAAAACACATTCATGCTTACGGTTAAGCCCACACTGTTATTACCATTCTTAAAGCCGAAAGTGTCACCGTTCCATTCACGAGCCGCTGTTAAATTCACGTGTGGCATGTAACCCGATTTGGCTTGTGCCGTAGATGCCGCCGCCGCTTCTTCCTGCTGCACCAAGGCAAGTAAATCCGCGCGATGTTGCAGCGCGCTGGCCAGCAACTCATCCAGGGATGCATGCACAGCTTGAATGTTGGGTTCCGCAAGTTTACCCAATGTTTGGTTGGCATCCATACCAAGTATCAGGCGCAAGGCTTCCAAACTGTTTTGATACTGGTTTTTCGCATTATCTAAACCGAGCTGCGCGCGCAAGACATAAACATTGGCATCCATGACATCCGAATTGATAGCCATGCCACGCTTTTTCAAAGCCTTGGCATCTTTCAATCGTTGCTCGGCTGCCTGCACAGCCTTTTCCTGCGCCTGCACCTGCGCCAGAGCCTGGCGAGCCTGCACGTAAGCCACAATGGTTTGATAAATCAACTGCTGCTTGTGAAACTCAAAGTTTAGGCTTGCCGCTTCCGCATTGGCAAATGCCTTGTTTCTCGCAGCATAGGCAGCACCACCATTGTATAAGGGCAGGTTCAAGCCCAAGCGTGATTGATAGTTATTGATGTATTCCGGGTTATTCAAAACATCTGGCGCAAAATCTGCTGCGGATACTTGTGCTTGCAAAAGTTTTGAGCCAAAGGCATTGAGCGGGGAATTGGTGCGATAAACACCTGTGGATACATCCAGACGAGGCAGCAATTGACCTGTTGCCACATCCACCTGCGCTTTGGCAGCCTCGGTTTGGCTGGCTGCGGCAGCCAGGCTACGATTATGTTGCAAGGCATACGCCACGCTGGAAGACAGCGAATATACTTCTTCCGCAAGCGCGGGACTTGTCATGAACATCACGCCCAACCATAAAAGATAAGGTTTTTTTGGTTTATATCTGAACAAAATCAAAC
>CAZLES010000037.1:0-7615 GCA_964558615.1 uncultured Zetaproteobacteria bacterium | reverse complement strand
TTGGCCATGGTAATAATGTGCCGCCTTCTGAACGGTTAGCCTGCATAAGTACAGGCAAGCTTGCATTCAGAAAGCTGTTCATATCAAGCTTGAGCTTTTTGCATCAGCAACATCAACTTCACCTGCGCGACAGGTAGGCCAAGCTTTTGGGCAATCCCCTTTAAGCCCATACCTTTTTGATGGAGATAACGAATCTTTGTCGCAATATCTGCATCCTGAACCTGCCGTTGTGCTGCTCTAGGGCTGGCTTGCTTGACTTTTTTCCGTGGTTGAGAGCGTATGCGCCTTTGCGCTTGATGTCTGGCCTGATATTGAATATCAACCTTATCTTGCTGGGCTATATTTTTTTGTATGGCTTTCAGCATAGCCTCACTTGATACATGGTGTTGCTTACGTTCTGCCATACCATCCTGCTGTACCGATACACTTTCTTGCATCACATGATCCAGCAATGCACTTGCCTGTTGCAAATCTGCCGCGGCCTGCTGCAACATCACTTCCACTTTTTTACGTTGCCCTGCCTGCCTAAACCACATTACCCACAAGCCCAAAATGGAGCATACCAATACACCATCAAATATGACATTCATATCCATTGTATTCATCCATGCCATCATCATGACCTCCTCTTTCGCATTGTAGCCTTTCCATCAACAGACAGGTTTAAGTGGCTTCTTAAACGCATCACCATCTGGCTATGCACCTGCGATACTCGTGATTCGGTCAGCCCCAGAACCAGGGCTACCTCTTTCATGGTTAGCTCTTCATAATAATACAAACTCAACAATACAGCCTCTTTCCTGGGCAAGGTCTCAATAGCCTGGGCCAGCTTCTCCACAAACTCACTCATGGCCGTCTGGTGTTCGGGCATCAGGGAAGCATCACCTGCAATCATATCCAAAACATGCAGTTCATCATCGCTATTATTCACCACGGGCAAGTCATCGAAATAAACCACCGACATGGATTTGACCTGGTCCAGCTTTTGCCGATAAGCTTCAATATCTATACCCAGAAATTCTGCAATTTCGCTTTCTTCCGCTGGCCTGCCAAAGCGTTGTTCCAGCTCCTGAAATGCGGTCTGCAATGTTTTTGAAGTATCTCTTAGCCCTCTTGGCATCCAGTCAAACGCTCTTAAATAATCAATCATTGCTCCTCGCACACGATACGCGGCAAAGGTTTTGAATAATACATCCTTGCTGGGGTCAAAGCGCTGTGCGCCGTCCAGCAACCCAAGCACTCCCGCATCAATCATGTCATCCAGTTCAATGGATGCAGGGGTTCTCCGCATCAATTGGTCTGCATGATATTTAATCATGGGTAGATATTCCTTCAGCAAAGCTTCAGGATCTTGCAATGATGCGTGATGAGCATCATAAGAAGCCAAACTCATGGGCGATGTCCTTGATGATGGTGAGTATGCGGCTTGGCATCAGGCAAAATAAGATTGAGCCATGACAATAAAAAGCCAACCCATGCTCCGCCAATACCAAGGATAAACATCCGGTAAAGCATGTCGGCTAAAGCCAGATTTTTAACCATGCCTATCGCGAAGGCCAGACAAATACCTGCACATGCGCCTGTCACTGCTGAATGATATATGTTCATGTATAACTCCTTGTATATCTGAATTTATGCTTGCAATCCTTCATGCAAGCTATGTTCCCAAAAAAATTGCAGGCCTCCATTCCTGTGAATATCTCGCGGACGCGATAAAATATTCCCCAGCACCTTGTCCAGAGCCTGACGTGTTTGGGGTGAGTCGTGCTCTTGCAACAAGGATTGTTTTTGTATGCTTTGTCGCACAGCCT
The DNA here is from genome assembly GCA_964558615.1 of uncultured Zetaproteobacteria bacterium. Taxonomy (GTDB): domain Bacteria; phylum Pseudomonadota; class Zetaproteobacteria; order Mariprofundales; family Mariprofundaceae; genus Ghiorsea. The sequence goes on along the minus strand of CAZLES010000037.1, from coordinate 5,804 downwards.
TGGCATAGGGAAGCTGGCCAACATAATCCAGGTGCACATCAAGATACCGATCCGCAACAGCAACCAAACGGCGGAACGTCACTTGCGCATCAAAAGCCTCCGCCTGATTCACCACCACCATAAACCGCTTTACGCCACGCTGCCTTGATAATACCTTAATCAGCGCGTACGCATCGGTGAGCGATGTGGGCTCTGGTGTAAGTACAATCAATGCTGATTCCGCGGCCGACACAAAGTACAACACGTTATCCCCAATGCCTGCCGCCACATCAATCAACACCAAATCATATCGGTCCGATACATCTCGCATTTCATCCATCATGATTTGCTGCTGCTCGTTATCCAGAGATGTCAGCTCCTGCAAGCCGCTGCCACCAGGCAACACATCAAAGCCTTCTTGTGTGGGCACAATCAACTGCTGTAGTGTTTTTTCACCATGAACCATATCAAGCACAGAGCCATTGGCAGACACGCCCAGCATCACATCCACATTGGCCAGTCCCAAATCGGCATCCATCAATAAAACCCGTTGGCCTAAAGATGCTGCATACGCTGCCAAATGTACCGAGAAGAATGTTTTACCTACCCCGCCTTTGCCGCTACTCACAGCAATCACACGAGGCATTTCCTTTCCAACACTCATGCAATCGTCTCCTTTTCCTGCTCGTCCAGTTGCTGGCGATACTGTTTAACCAATATCGCCGTTAATGCCCTGGGCGTTAGCCAACCCATTTGTTCAGGCACTTCCGGACCAAAGCTGCAATACGACATCGGCATCCGGGATGCCTCCGCCCAATTCACAATTTTTCCTGGTTTAGAAGTTTCATCCAGTTTGCTAAATGCAATATCGGTAAACCCCAAACCGCTGGCACGCTGTAACATTTTCAGGCCATCCGCTTCATCCATACTGGCCGACAACAACAATATCCGATGCGTACAGCCCAAACCTTGCCATAACGACATTTGCTGCCGTAAACCTGAAGCATGACGGTTGTTCCAGCCTTGGGTATCTATTAGCACAAGTTGTGCCGACTTTGCAGAGGCTTTGGCTTTATCCACATCCTCTTGACAACGCAATACATCAAAAGGCAGCCGCAACACCTCTGCATAGGCACCTAACACCTCTCTTCCACCCATGCGCTGACTGTCTGTTGTCATCAAATGCACGGTTATACCCTTCAGGCTGTAATAGGTTGCAAGCTTGGCAATCAATAATGTTTTCCCTGCGCCACTTGCGCCGGAAAACAGTAGTGCAGCTTTCTTTTTCCCAGGATGAATGGGTTTTGACCATCCAAGTGTCGGCATATTGACAGGTGCTTGCCTTGCATAACTTTCTGCCAACTCAAAAGCATTGATGGCAGACACCCCCATACTCACCAAGTGGTCGAAAGCAGACTGAACATGTGGCTGGATAATGGCTTGCCTGTATTCTTCCACATCCCGATTACCCAAACTTGTCGCAATCCTTTCCAGCCGTTGCATGGATGCTTCCAGGCTGGGCAATGGCGATACAAACAATGATTGCTCTTGCTGAACTTGCTCTTGAGCTTCTTCAACGTCCAATGCGGCGTGTACATTCCAGAGCGTATCACCTGAAGGAAGCCTAGACTCCATACGGTCTAAAATCACAGCATCAGGCCCAAGCTCCTGACGAACCAGACTTAAAGCCTCATGCAACCTTGGTGCTGAAAATGATTTAATTCGCATCGTGCAAACTCAATTTCGCCAGAGTCTTGACATGGATTCTCGCGGGAATTTCACTCACCGCCAACACAGCCACCCTGGGCATCACCTTACCCAAGGCCGTAGCCAAATGCGGCCGCAATAAGGGCGTGGTTAAAAGCACAGGAGTATCCACTTGTTGCGATGAGGCAATATCGGTAAATCGTGTTAACAAGCGTTGCCACTGATGAAGTTCCAGAGGCAACGGAAGTGTATGATTGGCAGACTGGTTTAAGCGCTCTGTCATGGTTTGTTCCAGCTCTGCGTCAATGGTGAATACCGCCAGTTCATTTTGCGCATCCAAATAGCGCTCCACAATGCTCCGCCCCAGTTTTTGCCGTACCCGTTCCACCAAGGCGGGGACATCATTCTGCTCTGCCAATCCATCCGCTATGGTTTCAATAATCAACAATAAATCACGAATAGGAACCCACTCTGCCAACAAGCGCTGCAATACATTTTGCAACAAACCATAAGATACCTGAGCAGGCACAATATCTTCCACCACCTTGGGATAACGCTCGCTTAGCAAATCGACAAGCTCTCTTGTTTGCGCCCTGTCCAGCATATCCGCGGCATGCACACGTAAAATTTCCGTAATATGAGTGACAATCACTGTCACTGGCTCAACTACGGTATAACCTGAAAGCTCTGCCTGCTGACGTTGATCCTGACTTATCCAGAGCGCTGGCAAGCCAAACGCGGGTTCTTCTGTGGCAATGCCTTCAACAGGCTTGCCAACAATTTGCCCCTCCAGGGCCATCAAATGACGTGGCCGGATTTCGCTGCGCCCCACCTCTGCGCCACGCACCAATATACGGTAATCACCCACCCCCAACTGCAAGTTATCTTTGATATGTACGGGTGGAAGCACAAAACCAATCTCTTGCGCAATCTGACGGCGTACCGTTTGCAAACGTTCCAGCAGATTGCCGTCACCTGAGCCTTCCACCAAGTCAATCAAACCATAACCCACTTCCAGACGAATGGGGTCAACCACCAACAAATCATTCATGGGCTGCTCTTCAACTGGCTCAGAAGCGGATAAAACTTCAGCTTCAAGCGCTGTATTGGCACGCGCTTCATCTTGAGAAGCTTGCAAATACCAGCCTGTAAAACCCAAGCCTATAGATAACAACATAAACGGTATAAAGGGCAGTCCAGGTACAAGCCCAAGAAACATCATGGCTGCCGATGCAATATAATGAACTTTGGGATGAGCCGTAAACTGCGATGAAATTTCCAGTGATATGGTGTCTCCACTGCCTGCTCGTGTAATCACAATACCCGCAGCCGTGGAAATAATCAGCGCGGGAATTTGTGAAACCAAACCATCACCCACCGTCAAAATACTGTACACATTCATGGCCTCACTCATGGACATGCCCTGCTGGGCGGTACCTATCACCATGCCTGCAATCAGGTTAATGGCTGTAATAATCAAGCCTGCAACCGCATCACCACGAACAAACTTCGCCGCGCCATCCATGGAACCATAAAACTCAGCCTCACGCGCCACATCTTCACGCCGCTGCTTGGCCTGATCTTCGTTGATGATGCCCGCATTCAGGTCTGCATCAATCGCCATTTGTTTGCCTGGCATGGCATCTAAAGTAAAGCGTGCTGCTACCTCTGCAATGCGCGTAGAGCCTTTGGTAATCACCACAAAGTTAATCAAAACTAAGACAATAAAAATGATGAGGCCAACCACGGTATTGCCACCCACCACAAACTGGCCAAAGCCCTCAATCACATGTCCCGCGGCAGCCGTTCCCTCCTGACCATGCAAAAGAATCAGGCGTGTTGTCGCCACATTCAGTGATAAGCGAAACAAGGTTGTGAGCAACAGCAGCGATGGGAAAATTGAAAATTCCAATGGCTTGAGTACATACAATGCCGTCAAAAGAATCAGAATACCTGTAGCAATATTCAATGCCAGCAAGGTATCCATCACCCATGTCGGTAGTGGCACCATCATAATCATGATGACCATCAACACGCCCATTGCCAACATCACATCGGTATGTTTGCTTATACGCTGCAAGGTGATGGTTGCACTTGATAACATGAAAATACTCCTTACTTCATTCTGAAAATTTCAGCCAAAATCACAGCTACCGCTTCAAACAGTTGTTCCGGGATTTCATGGCCTACTTCCACTTCCTTAAACAAGGAACGCGCCAAAAGTTTATTCTCTCGAATCGGTACACCATGTTCCCTGGCAATGGCCTTGATTTTCTGGGCAACGTGATCCTTACCCTTGGCTATCACCCTGGGCGCACCTGCTGCTGAAGCATCATATTTTAAGGCAACGGCAAAATGCGTGGGATTGGTGATAATCACATCCGCTTTGGGTACATCTGCCATCATGCGGTTTTGTGCCTGCTCCATCTGAATTTGACGAATTTTTGACTTAAGCTGCGGGTCGCCTTCAGATTCTTTATGCTCATCCCGCACTTCTTTCATCGACATTTTCATGGATTTAGCATGCTCCCAGCGCTGATACATCACATCTGCCAAGGCCAAAATGAGATAAACAGCCGCCACCAAGCCCACAATGTTTAAGCTTCCTTCAGCCATGAGCATGGCAATGTCGTTCACACTTTTGCGAGTGCTGTGAATGGTGGGTTGAAAGAGGTCAATAACTACAATCCAGCATACCCAGCCAATCATAACCAGCTTGCTTACAGACTTGACAAACTCCGCGATAGACTTGCTTGAGAATAAGCGCCCAAGCCCTTTCATGGGACTAATCTTGTCCAGCTTGGGTTGCAATGTTTCAAAGGTGAATACAGGGCCTGTCACCAAAAACACGGCCAACATACCCAAAAGTACCATAGGTATCGCGACAGGAAGCACCATGAACGCAATATCAATGGATAAGTTCATCAACAAGGTTTGCATACCTTCAGGTGTATAATCAATATGGGCTGTTCCCGATAAATAATGCTTAAGTAAACCCTCACTGCGCTCAATCAGCCACACACCTAATCCTGTGACGGATAGCGATGCCAGAATCAAAAATGCAATCGCGGTTGAAGGTTCTCTGCTGGTTGCAACCTGCCCTTTATTGCGTGCATCCTCCAGCCGCTTCTCACTGGCATCTTCGGTCTGCTGAGATTTGTCTTGTTCGTCAGACACAGCCTATTTCCCCGCAAGTTGACGTAATAACATGGGCAAATCCATAGCCAGCCCCGTAAAACCTTCATGCATCAATGACATTAATGCCGGCAAGGACAAACCCAATGTGAGCAAGCCCAAGCCTACAGAAAGCGGGAAACTGACAAAAAACACCTGAATCTGAGGCACTGCCCTTGCAATAAGACCAAGTGCTATATACACAAAAAACAAAAGCAAAAGCACAGGTGCCATGAGTTTAATTGACAAGATAAACATGGCTGCTACCGCATCAGTGATGGCTTCCCAGCCACGAAATGACCACGACGAGCCTGGCGGCAAAACAGAGAAGGAGTCAATCAAAGTGAGAATAAACATATGATGCGCACCGCTGGCAAGCCACATCAAAAGCGCCAAAATTCCGATAAACTGTGCCACCACAGCAGATTGCGATGATGTGGCAGGGTCAAAAATATTGGCTATGGCCATGCCCATTTGCATGCTCATCACCTGCCCCGCAAGTTGGGCTGCCGTAAACACAAGCTGGGCAAGCAAGGCTAAAGCCGCTGCCAACAACATTTCCTGAATCGCCAGCCACGCAAAACTCACCACATCCGCTTCAATCACAGGCACATGTTTTGAAACCACAGGAAAAAGTAAAAGCGTCAATAATCCGACAAATCCAGTTTTAACAGGCGTAGGTACAAGCTTATGCCCAATCACAGGAAGAAGCATCATCAATAGGCTGATGCGTAGGAAAATAAGAATACCCACCAATATATCTTGCTCGGAAGGAAAAGGAAACATCAGCTAAGCAGGCTGGGGATGGCTTCAAATAAGCGGCGCGTATAACTCACCAAAGTCTCTACCATCCAAGGTGCGGCTACCACCATAGCGATAAACACAGCAATGATTTTAGGCACAAAAGTTAAGGTCATCTCTTGGATTTGAGTGACAGCCTGAAA
>CAZLES010000036.1:0-7736 GCA_964558615.1 uncultured Zetaproteobacteria bacterium | reverse complement strand
TTGGCTGCCGTTGTTGGCAGTGTACCTGGACCAGGCACTGTACCGTCAGCTACAGCGCCACCATTGAGCGTTGTAGAGCCTGGTACATATGTCGTAAATGCGGGTACTTCATCCGTAATGGTTGCACCAGTAGCACTGGCGCCAACAACCACCGTTGCAGTTAAACGGTATTCAAGCGTATCACCTGATTGCGCAGTTGCAGTGGTTGCGAATGTACCACCTTGTGTCACATTACGAACTTCTTTCAACAATGTTACATTAGGCGAAAGCACTGTTGTAACCGTTTCATTAGCGTTCGCAGCACTGGTTGAATAGTTCACCACTGTACCACCAACACCTTGGGTAACCGCAGTTGTTGTTCCTGTCAAATTCACAGTATGTGTACCATTGGTTCCTGCCACAGATGGTGTAGATGCAGTTACAACAACCGTAAAGGTTTGTACTTCACCAATTTGGGTACCCGCAGGCGCGCCACCTACCGCAATAGCAGGGCTAGCACCAACAGGTGTCACCGCAATAGTTGTTGGTGTTTCAGGCGTTGTCACATTACCTGCTGTCGATGCAATCGTACCTGGTGTAATACTACTGATTGTATATAAGTTACCACCAACATTGATGGTATCACCTGCTGCTAGATTTGTTTCTGAACCAGCAGGAATCACCACTGTATTGGCTACTGTATTGGCTTGACTGGTTACCGAACCACCAAGTGTCAAGCTTGTGGTGTTGGTTGCTGTGCCATTAACATTCAATCCAGCAGCACCTGTTGTACCTACATTAGCACTGTTGGCTGTAAAGCTGAATACATCTGTACCATTTGCAGTATTGGTAATGGTATAAGTATAGGTTGCATTTTGATTCGCATTCACTGATTGAGCCACAGAATCCACTGTAATATTTGGCGCAGATGCAATTGTCTTCACATTCACATCAACCGATGAAGTGGTTGTACCACCTGTAAATGTTAATGTTGCCGCGTTATGAATCGTTGCACCACCAGCAGTAATCACAGCGTGAGCTGTGTTACTTGCCGCGATAAGTAACAATGACGCGGTTGCCGCCAACACTCCTTTTTTCATTATTTTCTTCATTTTCTTTCTCCTATTAACTATTTAGTTTTCATAAATAGTTAATTGATTCTCACACCTGCGTGGGTTGCCCCACGCAAATGCGAGTCATTTTTTTATCAATTAATCGTAACTTGATAATACAACACAGACGTTGCGCCAGCCGCCAAGGTACCGATATTCAAGGTTGCCTGGTTCGCTGTTGTTACACCAAAGTCATAAGTATCAGTTGGTGCATCTGATGCATCTGTTAGCGCTGTCGCTGCTGCTGCATAAGTTTTACCCGCTACCGTATCAGACTTAGCTGTACCTGCTACATATGTTGTGTACAAAGGCATAGGGTCTGTAACCACAACGGCTGTCGCATTACCCGCACCTGTATTGGTGACAGTAATACGATAAGTCAACGTACTACCTGGCGCACCAGCAGCAGTAGCCGCAAATGTCGCGCCACCATCTGTACTCACTTCTTTGGTAATGGTTAAGCTTGCACCATTCAAAGTTGTTACAGTTGGGTCAGTAGCAATTGCACCTGGACCCGTTCCCACAGAAGTGGTGACAGGAATAGTGCCATTACCTACAGCAGGGCCTGCTACACCAGTTACAGCCACCGTAAATGATTGCTGTTCACCCACAACAGTACCTACCAAGGCCGCTGTAAGGGCAGGCGCTGTATTAGAGCCTGCAGGATTAGCTGCCAAAGTGATGCTTGTTGGCGTTTCAGGAGTAGTTGTACCAGCCACACCATCTGCTGGAGAAGCATTGGTATGACTTGCTGCAGTACCTGCAGTGATTGCTGAAATGAGATAATCCACACCACCAATTACCACAACATCATTCACTGCCAAGTTCGTTTCAGAACCTGCAGGGATTTCAATGGTAGTTCCTGTTGGCACAGCAGTAATCACCGATGCACCAAGCGTTAAGCTTGTTACTGATGGCGTAACTGTTACACCTGTTGCATTCACCACTGTACCAGCAGCCGCAGACACTGGATAAGTATCCGAACCATTCGCTGTCGATGTTACAGTATATGTATAGGTTGCTGTACCACCCGATGCCACCGCAATATCAGCAGGCGCTGATAATGTCGGCGCAGCTTGGACCAAATTTACAGTGACAGAAGATGTCGCTGTTTCCGCATATGCTGTTGTACCACTGGCGTCTTTATAGTCCACCTGCACAACATTGAGGATAGTTGCGCCAGCACCTGTATTGGCTGATGCGGCCTGCGGCAACGCCACAATTGCACCAACAACAGCAACAGCCGCCATTTGCAACACTCCTTGTTTGATATTTGATATGAAGTTCATGTTCATATCCTCCTTTTTTTCATCCGTAGATGTATTATGTGCCCGTAGGCATTTTGAAAGCTGTGTCCCTCACACAGCGGGAGTTAGGCATGAGTTGATTCAACTCATCAAACACTCAGCAGCCATTCATGGTGGCCCCTCTCTTATTACATAAATTTTATCTGAACTTTTTTGAAACCTTGAATCCCTAGACATATCCATACCCTCTTATTTCACACGGACACGGAAACCCGCAACACCACTTTTACCAGCGGGTATGCTATCCACTGTCCAACGAATATGGGTGTATTGTTCTGGAGAAGCTTTTCGACTAACCATTTTATCGCCAACTTTCACCTTATACAGTAACAGGCTTGGCTCTTTGAATGTTTTGCCGCCGTCAATAGAAAAAGCTACGGTTGCCCCAGGGCCAAACACACTACCCACAATATAGGTGGTAGCATCAGGAATGGGATCAACCAAAGCCACATTGGTTGCATCTTCATCGCCTTTGTTCTCATAGTTCAAGGTGTAAAGCAAAATATCGCCAGGAGCGACTTCTTTGACTTCAACCAACTTTTCAACTGGCTTACCATCTTTCTCAACCATCACAACCTTCTCGGCAGTGATACCAATTTTCACATCTGGCGCTGCCATTGCATACGCAGGCAGCATCAGCATCACTAAAGCACACATATATTTTTTCATTTTACTCTCCTTGTTTTCATTTTACTCTCCTTGCCCTACTTTGTTTTTCCCTAATACTGACAAAATCATCATTCGGATTAACTCTTTATCTAACGAAATCTTGCCAAACTTACGCACATAAAAGAGCGCTTTTTTCATCTTAATTAATATCTTTTGCACTGACAACATGTTTTCGGCTTACACAATTTCATTTTTTTACCCTTCTCTCAGATGCAGCAGAAAAAGGCTTGCATGCGCCAATAAACCCAATAAAATAAAGGGTTTAGCCATACCTTCAACCAAAAGAAAAAGCACTGTCATCAACTTATCTTGTGTCACCTATATTTTTTACTCACATTTTTGTGCATTTTATATACCTTGTAATCTAACATTATTAAGCACTTAAACCACTTATCTTAAGGATTAATCCTTTTTCAATTTGCTTTCTTTGCTTATGCTTTGCAAAATGGTTCAAATTCTTAGCTTAAGTGAGGGCAAAACACTGTGTCAAAAATCCTCATTATTGATGATCACCCACTCTTTCGTGATAGTCTTTCTCGTATTCTATCTCAGGAAGAATTCAAGGGTGAAAAGCCTGAAATATTCTGTGCTGAAGATGCGAAGTCCGCACTAAAAATAATTCATGACCATAAAGACTTAGACATGGTATTAACAGATATTGATATGCCTGGCATGGATGGCTTAACCTTACTCCAACAAATCAAAACATTTTTACCTGATGCTATCATTGTCATGATATCAGGCTCTGAGCAAGTTGCGGATGTGCAAAAAGCGCTGAATTTGGGCGCGAAAGGCTTTATTCAAAAAAGTAGTGAAACATCGGTGTTGCTAGCGGCTCTTAAGCTCATACTTGCTGGTGGCACATATATCCCACCACTTATGCTTGAGCAACAAGCGGCCACCATACCCACACGCAAAGAAACGGCTGCTTTAACATCTCGCCAAATGGATATTTTACGGTACTTGCATCAAGGGCAACAAAATAAAGTGATTGCTTATGAACTTGATTTAAGCGAAGCAACTGTCAAAGTACATGTTCGCCATATTTTCTCTGTGCTTGGCGTAAAAAACCGAACACAAGCCGTACAAAAAGCATTGGAGCTTGGCATCTTATGATATGGATTATCGTTTTACTTATTTTCGCTTGGGGGCTTACTTTATACGCCCTGTGGCAAAAAAATAAAAAAGAAGCGTATCTTAGCCAACAAATTTTAGAACTTACCAAGCAAAATAAGCACAATGTAGAGAAAAAAAACAAATTTCTTGCAACCGCAAGCCATGATTTACAGCAGCCACATCAAGCTTTAGGGTTATTTCTTGCCTCTATCAATATGCAAGAGCTTAATATCGAAACAGCTAACATCATTAATAAAGCCAAGGATGCACACGCCACAATTTCAAAGCTTCTGAATCAATTATTGGATATTTCAAGGCTTGATACCGCAGAAAAACCACAGCTTAAGCGTGTTGCCCTGCATGAACTCATTCATAGCGTAGGCATGAAATTTATGCCGATTGCATCCTCTTATGGCGTGGAACTACGTATTCGCCAGCGTGATGCCTATGCCATGACTGACCCTGTGATGCTTGAGCGCATGCTAACCAATATCCTGCTTAATGCCTTTAGACACGCCAAAAAAGCAAATGTATTATTATCCATACGCAAAAAGTTGCATGATGGCGAAGCTTATTGGCGTATTGAAGTTTACGACACAGGTGTTGGTATCCCTGAAGACAAGCAAGAACTTATTTTTCAGGAGTTTACCAAACTTTCCAAACCAGAGCTTTCGCCCACGGGGCTTGGGCTTGGTTTAGCCATTGTCAAACGGTTGAGTAATTTGCTTGGGCATCCTGTAGGATTAAAGTCTCGTTTGGGAAGAGGCTCTTGCTTTTATATTGAACTTAAAGCCGCGGATAAACCCCGAGCCAATGTCAACATACCCGTAATTGATAGCGTCATCCGTCAACGCATGAAAGTAGCTATCATCAATGAAAATATGATGCTAAGAGAGAGCTTAGAAACCTTGCTTGCCTCGTGGGGGTGCAACGCCAAAGCCTTTCAATCTTCAAGCTCGGCGCTCAACTATATCAAAGCGGAGTCATGGCTGCCTGACGCGCTGATTGTAGATGGAACACTAGAAACCACACAACTTAACTTGGAAGATATACAAGACATTCGCAACCTTTCAAGGCAAGATATGCCCATGATTTTAATCACCAAAAAACAAGACAGTACCTACGCCAAAGAAGCCGAACGCTTTGGTTTTACGCTTTTAAACCATCCTATTGAAGCCAATACCTTACGTGATATTTTGGGTGAGCGTAACATGGAAGGAATCCACATATGAGCACACAGGCTGTAGCTGGCAAAGATTTGCAAGCCCTACTCGAATTAGAGCCCGATATCCTCAAAAAGGAAATGCTCAACCTGCACACGTCTGAATTAGCAGAGCTCTTGCTTGCCTGCCGCAACGATGAGGAACGCTTGCGCCTGATGCAGGCAATTCCTGATGATTTGTTGGGTGATACCTTGCTTGAGCTTCCCGAAACCATGAAGGAAGACCTGCTTGCCAAACTCAACCCCAGCGATATTGAAGATGTGGTTGAGCATCTGGATTCAGATGATGCCACTGATATTTTGCAGTCCGTAAAACCCGAAGTCGCGGATGAAGTTATCAAGGGATTAGACCCTGAAGACAGGCGCGGTATTGAGCCGCTGATGGCCTACGATGAAACTTCTGCTGGTGGATTGATGCAGGCCGAACTGTTCAAGGTTCGTGATGACTGGTCTGTGGAAAAAGTGTTGTCTGTATTGCGCCGGTGGGGTAAGTCCATTGAAAACCTGACCTATATTTATGCCGTAAACCAACACGACAAGCTTACAGGCGTTGTTCCTCTTCATGCCTTGCTTTTTGCCGACCCGGATGAAGAAATCTGGCGTATTGCGGACGCGGACTTTCCTTCCGTGACAGTGGATGAAGATCAGGAAGAAGTGGCCAGGGTTTTTCACAAATATGATGTGTTGGCCTTGCCTGTTGTGGACAAGAAAGGTGTGTTGGTTGGTCGGGTGACGGCAGATGATATTATTGATGTGGTACACGAAGAAGCCACCGAGGATATGTATCACCTGGCAGGCTTGTCGCATCAGGACGATTTGGCTGAACCTGTACGCACTACAGCCTGGCGACGAGGTATTTGGCTGATGTTTAATCTGATAACAGCTGTAATTGCCTCTGTTGTCATCGCGCAATTCCAAAACACTTTGGAGCAAATGGTGGCACTTGCCGTGCTTATGCCTATTGTCGCTAGCATGGGTGGTATCGCGGGCACACAAACCTTAACCGTGATGGTGCGAAGCATTGCCTTGGGCAGGATAACCTTTGCCAATGCGAAACGTGCGCTGTTCAAGGAAGTAAGCGTTAGCATACTCACAGGATTAAGCTTTGCTTTTATTGTAGGGCTATTGGCAAGCGTCTGGTTTCCTGAGTATGGTATCAGGCTTGGTCTGGTGATTGCCGCAGCCATCATGATTAATCTGCTTGCCGCAGGTCTTGCGGGCGCTTTGATTCCCTTGACATTGCAGCGTTTGAACATTGACCCCGCCCTGGCATCAGGCACCATCTTGACCACAGTGACCGATGTGGTTGGTTTCCTTGCCTTTTTGGGGCTGGCGACCCTGTTTTTACTCCCATGAAACCATACTGGCTTTTACTGTTGCCCTTGACCGCATATGGCGCAGATATTTACACCTACAAGGACAGCAACAACCGCCTTTATTTCACCGATACACCAATGGGCAACTCCTATCGCTTGTTGTCGGTTTTCCGCCCCAACCTGACCCGGCAGACCAATCAACATTACAATATGGAGCAGTATCGTAAAAACAAGGCTGCTTTTACACCGTTTATTGATGCGATAGCCAGACAATACCATATCGACTCTGATTTGTTACTGGCTATCGTGGATACGGAATCTGCGTTTAACCCCAAAGCCGTCTCCAAAAAGGGAGCTGTTGGCTTAATGCAGTTGATGCCCAAAACCGCGGAGTCTTTAGGTATCAAAAACTGGCGAAAGCCCAGACAGAATATCCAGGCTGGAGCATTATACTTTCGCCAGTTGCTGCAACAATTTCAGGACACGCGTCTTGCGCTCGCGGCCTACAACGCAGGGCCTGCAGCAGTCATCAAAGCGGGAAACCAGGTGCCCGATTATCCAGAAACAAGACAATACATCAGCAAGGTCATCGCCAAATACAGTACACAGCAGCGATAAACAGGCCTTACTTCAGCTTGCCCTGAAGCAGAATGTCCAGCTCTCGCGCGGAAAATCCAGCTTGCTCCCTGGCTTCTGTATTGTATGGACCATAAAGACCTTTGGGAAAATGTTTATCCAAAAGCTGAAAGAATGTTTGCTCGGGCTTTTTGCCACGTTGCACACAAAGGTAGTGAAACCAGCGCGTACCTGTTTCAACATGCCCGACTTCATCTTCAAAAATAATATCCAGAATCCTTGCCGCGTGGCTATCGCCTGCTTGCCTTAATTTGTCCTGAATACCAGGGGTAACATCCAGACCCCTCGCCTCTAAAACACGCGGTACCAATGCCATGCGTTCCAACACATCATGAGCTGTTTTTTCTGCCATTTCCCAAAGCCCTTGATGCGCGGGATA
>CAZLES010000035.1:5180-7842 GCA_964558615.1 uncultured Zetaproteobacteria bacterium | reverse complement strand
GTTGCCATGATACTTCTTTTTTAATGTAATCATCATCGTTACCCAGCTCTGCTGTCATACTGGCTTCAAGCTTGTCTTTATCTGTAAAATGATACTGCGCAATCAAGGCAATATGTGTGCCAGGGTCGTAATCAAGCCTGGAACGAATAAAGCCATTCACAATCTTCTTGGTAACACGCTGCCCATAACCCAACTCAACATCCAGGCTTAACTCAGGTCTGTCTGTAAAGGCATGGTAACCGAAACCACCAATATAGGTTTTTTCCCAGTACACACCACTGAAATTATCCTGACGATAACCCAAATGAATAAAAGTATAAAAGTGCATGGGCAAATCATACATACTTTTTAAAACTGCATTGTATTTATCTTCGGTCAGTACACCAGACTCTTTTTTCTGCGATGCATCAAATGTAAACTGATTGGACCATTTGCCATAACGATGCTCAAGCTCTAATTTGGAAGCAAATGAGCTATTATCCGAGTTACCCGTTGTTTGATCACCGCCAAACTCAATCAAGCCTGAAAACTTGTGCGCCGCGTCTGCTTCATCAGCAGCCAACACAGGCAAACTTAAACTAAAAAAACAAAGAGCTAGTATCAAGGAACGCAACAACATAACATCACACCTCATATCCATTGGGGCAAAACAGCCATAGCATGAAGGCTAAACTTTGCCAGCAGGGATGCAAACATTTCTTTATCGGATTAAGCTTGGGCACATGCGATTCAAACTGGCTGGCGATTTTACACCGCGAGGTGACCAACCACAAGCGATTCAGGCTTTGGTTGCAGGGTTAAAGCGTAACGAAAAGCATCAGGTACTGCTTGGTGTAACAGGTTCAGGCAAAACCTACACCATGGCCTGTGTCATTGAACAATCGCAAAAACCAACGCTGATTCTCGCGCCCAACAAAACACTTGCGGCCCAACTTTACGGTGAATTCAAGCAGTTTTTCCCTGACAATGCCGTAGAATACTTTGTCTCCTATTACGATTATTATCAGCCTGAAGCCTATGTGCCCGCATCGGACACATTCATCGAAAAGGATTCCTCCATCAACGAGCATATTGATCGTATGCGTCACGCCGCAACACGGGCGCTGTTGGAGCGGGAAGATGTGATTATCATTGCATCTGTTTCTTGCATTTATGGCTTGGGCAGCCCCGAAGCTTACGCCAATATGCTACAATACTTTGAGGTTGGCAGAGAGCAAGATCAGCGCGCGGCAATCAATAAGCTGGTGGAGCTTCAGTACACTCGCCATGACGCAGACTTTCACAGAGGAACATTCCGTTTGCGTGGTGATGTACTCGAGATTTACCCCGCGGACGCTGAAGATTTCGCTATCCGTGTAGAGTTTTTTGGTAATGAAGTGGATGCCATTTCCCGCTTTCATCCACTCACGGGACAGCGCATGGAAAGCCTGCATAAATACACCGTTTTCCCCAAAACTCACTTTGTTACTCCTCGCAGCACACTGCTTCGTGCCATGGAGAGCATCAAGGAGGAGCTGGCTGAACGCTTGGCAGAGCTATACAGCCAAAACAAACTGGTTGAAGCACAACGCCTGGAACAACGCACATTGTTCGACCTGGAGATGATGCAGGAAATCGGCCACTGCACAGGCATGGAAAACTATTCTCGCCATTTATCCGGACGCTCGCCAGGCGAAGCACCACCTACGCTGCTGGATTATCTGCCCAATAATGCTGTTGTCATGCTGGACGAATCCCATGTAACCGTACCACAAATTGGCGGCATGTTTAGAGGTGACAGGGCACGCAAGCAAACCCTGGTTGATTTTGGCTTTCGCCTGCCCTCTGCCCTGGACAATCGCCCTCTGCAATTTCATGAGTTTGAAAGCATGGTGCCGCAAATGATTCATGTTTCTGCCACACCTGGCGATTACGAGCTTGAAAAAACAGGTGGTGCTTTTATCGAACAGATTATTCGACCAACAGGCCTGGTTGACCCTGAAGTTGAAGTTCGCCCGGCTAGCTCGCAAGTTGAGGATTTTGTCACGGCTGCCAAAGAGACCATAGCCAGAGGCAATCGTGTGCTTGCCACCTGTTTGACCAAACGCATGGCTGAAGATTTAAGCGAATACCTAGCCGACATGGGCCTAAAAGTTCGCTACCTCCACTCGGATATTGATACCATTGAACGCATGGAAATTTTGCGGGATTTGCGCCTGGGAACATTTGATATTTTGGTGGGTATCAACCTGTTACGCGAGGGCCTGGATTTGCCCGAAGTCAGCCTTGTGAGCATTTTTGATGCCGACAAAGAAGGCTTTTTGCGCTCAACACGCTCCCTGATTCAGACCATTGGTCGCGCAGCAAGGAATGCGGAGGGCAAGGTTATCCTGTATGCTGACAAGGTTACAGATGCCATGCGGCAGGCTATGGATGAGACATCCAGACGACGTGAAAAACAACTGGCCTATAACAAAAAACATGGCATTACACCGCTTACCATCAAAAAAGGTATCCAGGATGTTCTCGGCTCTATATACGATATGGATTATGGACGAATCCCTGAAGTTGCGGAACCTGAAATGCTCACAGAAACGGAGAAAAAAGCCCGCATCCATGAACTGGAAAGATTGATGACAGAAGCCGCCGCGGATTTACGCTTTGAGGATGCCGCAACATACAG
>CAZLES010000035.1:0-5080 GCA_964558615.1 uncultured Zetaproteobacteria bacterium | reverse complement strand
CGCACTTCCGCGCCTGCCTGACTTTGGAAAAGCACAGAAAATTCACCAAAAATATCACCTGGGGCAATGGTTGCCACCTCATACACACTACCTGCATGTTGCTTGATGACACGCAACAGACCTGACTTGACCAGGTACAAGTAATCGCCTTCCTGACCCTCAGCAATCACAACTTCATCCGCAGCAAAAGTCTGCAATTCTGCTGCTTCATGCATGGTTTGCAATTCTTCTGGATACAGCACTGCCAAATCAGGAAATTTACTTCCCTGAAAATCTTCTATGTTGACAAAAACCTTTTTACCCATCTAAGCAACTATCCAAATATAATGGGCTTCGACAAGGTTTTATTCTGTTTTGTGAGCCAAGTCACGTATTGAAAAGTCTTGCGTTTGGCTCACGCTTCCATCCGCATTCACCCATAAAACACTAAGATTTTTCTGCCTTTTCAGTACCCTTAACCCTTGCTTTGAACCCAGCACAAACAAGGCTGTACTCCATGCGTCAGCCAATGTTGCGGTCGGTGCTATCACGGTCACACTTTGACTTTTTTTTGCAGGTTTGCCCGTTTCCGGATTTAAAATATGGTGGTATCGCTGCCCTTGATAAAGGTAAAAGCGCTCATAATCACCTGATGTTACAATACTTGTATCATACTCCACCCGCAACCAGCCCAAAGGTTGGCTTCCCCTTGGATGGCGAATCGCAATCCGCCACGGCTTATCCCCATGCTTTCCCAAAATACGCATATCGCCACCTGCATTGATAATCGCTTGGGTAATCCCATATTGCTTCAATACCTGTATACCCTGATCAATGGCATACCCTTTAGCAATCGCACCAAAATCAAGTGCTAACCCTTGCACCTTTTTAACCCAGCCTTGCCCTGTTTTCTGAACATGTTGCGCGCCACTTTGCACCAATGCTTGCGCAATTTGCGAATCCGTTGGTGGCTGTTGCACAAGATGTTCGCCTGAAAATCCCCACAGTTTGTTGAGAATACCTAATGTGGGATCAAACGCGCCCAGGCTTTGTTGATGAATATTGATGGATTGCAAAAGTAGCTTGTCCACTTCAGGTGCTAGCCTTACCACTTGCCCAACATCCGCCTGATTAAACCGTTTAACCGTATTATCAACATCACCATAAATGGTAAATGCATTCTCCACCTGCCGCATCACTTGTGCTGCTTTGCTAATCGCTTCTAACGCGGTCTGCTTGTTCTTTGTATGTATGGTGAATTCAACCAGCGTACCCAATAAAAAGCGTGTTTCACGCACATCTTGTGCCGCCTGGGTGCAGCCAGACACATTCAACAGTAAAATCAGCCCTAAAGCTGAATAACGCATCATTTATCGCTATGAAATTCGCCCATATGACGCAAGCGTTTCTCACGTTGCCTGAGTAGTTTTTTCCGTGGTACTTTCAAAAGCTTCTCAAGGCTTTTGTACAAAACATCCGCCATAATGTCCGCGGCCTTTTCCACATTCCTGTGCGCCCCTTCCCCTGGCTCATCAATGATGCCATCAATCAGGCCCAGATTCTTCATGTCCATAGCCGTAGGCTTTAATGCCTCCGCAGCTTGAGGCGCATATTTTCTGTCGTGCCAAAGGATAGCCGCACAACCTTCAGGTGAAATCACTGTATAGGTAGAAAACTTCTGCATATAAAGCCTGTCTCCCACACCAATCGCCAAAGCTCCACCAGAGCCACCTTCTCCAATCACGGTACTCATCACAGGCACTTTTAATACTGCCAGCTCTTGCAAATTGCGGGCAATCGCCTCACTTTGCCCACGCTCTTCCGCGTCAATCCCTGGCCACGCCCCCGCAGTATCAATAAAGGTTAATACAGGCATATCAAAACGCTCTGCGAGCTTGAACAAACGCAAGGCTTTGCGATAGCCTTCAGGTTTTGCCATACCAAAATTGCGCTTGATTTTTTCTGCCGTACTTTTCCCTTTTTGATGCCCCACAATCATCACGGAATGGTCACGAAACCTTGCAACACCTCCCACAATAGCCGCATCATCAGCAAATGCCCTGTCACCATGCAGCTCTTGAAAATCATCAAACATCAAGGGCAAATAATCCAGCAGGTTGGGCCTGTCCGGATGGCGAGAAAGCTGTGCGATTTCATTACGGCTGGCATTGTCATAAATACGCTTCACCAATTCATCACGCTTGGCATTCAGGCGCTCCACCTCATCGGCAATATTTACTTTCGCATCATCACCCATCAGTGATAGCTCCTCAATCTTTGCTGTCATTTCCGCGATTGGACGCTCAAATTCCAGATATGTCGCCATGTGTTACCCCTTATCTTGACTGGTACACCTTGCGTTTCTCTGCAAACTTAATCTGCCAAGGTTTACACTCAAGCACCATTGATTTTTTGTCCAAATGTTTTGCCAACCAATTCCGGCTTTCTTCATGCCACAACAGGTTGGTGTTTAAAGTTTCTAACTCGGCAATACTGCCATCTGCCAGCCTGAGCGCAAAGCTTAAAGGTAGAGAAACTGTATTTTTATCCCCTTTGAGCCCTTCTTCAAGGCTGTTTTGATATCCTTCGTCTCCCTTGTCGCTCTTAGGGCAAGCGCAATATTGCAATAGCCCTTCAATGCGTGCCTCATCCCAGGTTAAACTGCTTCCCGTAATATGCACCTTATCAATCAATCGCGGCAATATGTCTTGCAATAATTCCACTTTCTCCGCAATCAACACAGGCTTTTCCTTGCTTGCGTCCACTCTTGCAGCCAAAAGCAAAGGTTTATCGGATTTAAAATGTTCGGCACATGTTTCATAGGTACTCTGGAAGACAACAAGCTCGGCAGAGCCATGCAAATCATCTACCTGCACAAAGGCCATGTTCGCGCCTTTTTTTGTACGATACTCACGAAGTGACGAAACAAACACGGGCAATATGACCGTGGCATCATGTTGCAATTCATCCAGTTGTCCCAAATGGGTATCACCAAGATGACGCACTTGTGACAAATACTCTTCCAAAGGGTGTCCTGTTAAGAAAAAGCCAAACACTTCCCGTTCTGCCTGCAAGCGCTCACCCATGGTATAAGGCTTGCAATCAGGAAACAGGTCAGGCTCTGATTCTCGCATACTTTCCACGGAAAATAACACGGACTGCCTGTCATTTTGTTGCTTTCGCCGCTGGTTGGCCACATGAAGCGCGTGATCCAAACCTTGCAGTCCTGCCGCAATGTGAGGCACAAGCCCGTCCATCGCGCCAGCCTTAATCAAGGCCTCACCAATGCGCTTGTTAAAGCAACCTTGAGGTATGCGAGCAATCAAATCTTCAAATGAGGTAAACTTGCCCCCTTCCTCGCGCGCTTTCACAATCGCGCGAACAGCAGCCTCACCCACCCCTTTAATCGCGCCCAGACCAAAGACAATACCTTTATCTTCATAGGGCGTAAATTCCCAATCCGAGGTATTGATATGTGGCGGCAAAATATCCAGCCCCATGCTCTTGCAATCCTCAATCAACCCCTTGATTTTTTCATCCGAACCCATATCACAAGACAAGGTTGCCGCCATAAAGGCTTGTGGGTAATGGGCTTTTAGATATGCCGTTTGATAACAAATCAAGCCGTACGCTGCAGAGTGTGATTTATTAAAGCCATATCCCGCAAACTTTTCCATCAAATCAAAAATCTGCTCAGCCTTGGCAGGGTCATAACCATTTTTCTCAGCACCAGCCATAAAAACTTCACGCTGCTTTTGCATTTCTTCAGGTTTTTTCTTACCCATAGCCCGGCGCAACATATCGGCTTGACCAAGCGTATAACCTGCAAGTTCTTGAGCGATTTTCATCACCTGTTCTTGATATAAAATCACACCATTGGTCTCTTTAAGAATGGGCTCTAACTGTGGCAACGCATAAGCAATCTCTTGACGACCATGCTTACACTCCACATAAGTGTCCACCATGCCCGATTCCAAAGGCCCTGGACGATACAATGCCACCAAGGCAATCACATCTTCAAAACAATCGGGTAAAAGCTTCACCAGCAGCTCACGCATACCCTGTGATTCAATTTGAAACACAGCTGCTGTCTGCCCGCTTTGCATCAAGGCAAAGGTTGCGGAATCATCCATGGGAATATCATGAATATCAAAGCCTTCATCATCTGTTGCGCGTACCAGCCGTACAGCCAAATCAATCACGGTTAATGTTTTCAAACCCAAGAAATCAAATTTAATCAATCCCATCTTTTCAGCGCTAGCCATATCCCATTGCACCACAGGGCTTTTATGCGCGTCATCCCCGCCTTTAGGGTCACGATTGAGTGGTGCCGTTTCCGACAAGCTCCAGCGCCCAATAATCACACCCGCAGCATGTTTACCGATATTACGGTTCATGCCTTCCAGTTTAAGTGCCAAATCAAACAAGGCTTGCACCTCATTGTCTTCTTTGCGCATGGCTTCAAGCTTGGGCTCTAGTTCCAGTGCTTTTTCCAATGTCATGCCCAAATCCGATGAAATCAGCTTGGCAATGGTATTCACCTTACCCAAAGGAATACCCAGAACACGCCCAACATCACGAATCACCGCTTTGGCTTTCATTGCGCCATAGGTGATAATTTGCGCGACCTTATCTTCACCATATTTACGCGTAACATAATCAATGACTTCACCCCTGCGGTCACGACAAAAATCAATATCAAAGTCGGGCATGGAAATCCGCTCTGGATTTAAGAAACGTTCAAACAGCAGCCCATATTTGATGGGATCAAGGTCTGTAATTTCAAGCACATAAGCCACCAATGAACCAGCCCCCGAACCACGCCCTGGCCCTACGGGAATACCCTGCTGCTTACTCCATATCATAAAATCGGATACAATAAGGAAGTAACCGGGAAAACCCATTTGAATAATAACATCCAACTCAAAATGAAGCCGCTCTTCATACATGGCTCGATCCGCGTCAGGCGTACCCTGCACAATAGCAGGCCAACGTTTATCCAGCCCCTTTCTGGATAGCGCGCGGATATAATCGTTGAGGTTTGAGCCATCAGGCGTTTGAAAATCGGGCATTTGCCAGTTATAAAACTCAAGCTCTACAT
>CAZLES010000034.1:1158-8160 GCA_964558615.1 uncultured Zetaproteobacteria bacterium | reverse complement strand
AAATCACAATTAAAACGTGAGGCGCAAGCCATGCAGGACCTGGCCAAGGCCTTGCTCGAGTTGCATGAGCCTGTATGGAGCAGCCTTGGTTTATCCGATAGTGTTCTTGAGGAATTGAAAGCTTTAAAGCAGATACACCAGTATGGCGCAAAAAAAAGACAGCTTAAACGTGTAGCGAAATTATTGCGTAAGCAGGATGTATCTTCTGTGCGACAAATGGTTGAGAACGCTCAAATGCGGCATGTGGATGCTCATGCGCGATTTCACAAAATCGAACGATGGCGTGATCGGTTAATTTCAGGTACAAAAAAGGATATGGCTGATTTTTGTAATGATTATCCATGGGTTGATTCGCAGGCCCTGAATCAGTTGGTGCGTAATGCCAAACAGGAGCTTGCCAGGGGAAAGCCTCCAAAGGCTGCGAAGCAATTGTTCAAATGGCTTCGAGAGGTTATGCATCAGTAGTATTCAGGTATGGTTGTGTTGAGACCATCAATATTTGAGGTCGATTTTTGGATTGATTGACGCTATAGTGCGCATCCCAAGCACATCTTGCGAGGGTAAGGTTCTGTTTTATTATTACATTTTGGGGGAGGACGCATGTCCACGGTTGCAGATTTAAAGATTGACTTGGTCGAAGTTTGTGAGGCCGCAGCGCGTGCTTGTGCGCCTTTTGTTGGCTCAGGCAAAAAAGATGAGGGTGATGGGCTTGCTGTTGATGCCATGCGAGAGCGTATCAACAAGGTCAACATGAAAGGTGTTATTGTGATTGGTGAAGGCGCGAAAGATGAAGCTCCAGCATTGTATGATGGTGAAAAAGTAGGTACAGGCTTGGGGATGGCCGTGGATATTGCTGTTGACCCCATTGAAGGCACAAACCTGTTTGCGCGCGATGCCGCGGGCTCTATTGTGACGCTTGCCGCATCCCCTGCGGGAACCATGTTTCGCCCAGGCTCATGTTTTTATATGGAAAAACAAGTGTATCCCAAAGCTGCGCGTGGAAAAATTGACCCGACAGCACCAGTAGATGTGCGTTTGGATCAATTGGCAAAAGCGTTGCAAAAAGATGTGAAGGAGCTGACAGTGTTTGTGCTGGACAAGCCTCGCCATAAGCAGCTGCTTCAGGAAATTTATGCCTGTGGAGCAAAAGTCCGTCTTGCAACGGATGGTGATGTTAATGGTGCGATACAAGCAGTGTTGAATATGGGCTCTGATGCCTTGTTTGGTATTGGAGGCACACCTGAAGGTATCGTAACAGCATGCGCAGCTCGTGCCATGGGTGCTGAAATGTTTGGTCGTATGGCGCCACAAAAAGATTTTGAAATTGAATTGTGTGAGAAAGAAGGTATTGATACAGAGCGCTACCTCACACGTGATGAACTGGTCACTTCAGACGACTGTATGTTTATTGCAACGGGTTTGACCAGTGGCGAATATGTGGACCATGTAAAAATGGGTACTGATGTCGATGGCAAATACATGATAACGGATACTGTGGTACTTTCTGGTTCTGTGGGCAATATCCGCCGTGTTCAAACAACGCTGCATGTTTGAATGAAGTAGATTTACAAGTTTTATAATAAAAAGTAAGAGGATAATTATGAGCAATAATCGTAGACACTTAGCCAATGCTATTCGGGCATTGTCCATGGATGCAGTACAAAAAGCCAACTCAGGCCACCCTGGAGCGCCTATGGGTATGGCGGATATTGCGGAAGTGCTTTGGAATGATTACATGAAGCACAACCCAACCAACCCGAAATGGGTTGATCGTGACCGTTTTGTTCTTTCCAATGGCCATGGTTCGATGTTGATTTATTCACTGCTACACCTTACAGGCTATGATCTTTCCATGGAGGATTTAAAGCAGTTCCGTCAATTGCACTCTCGGACACCAGGTCACCCTGAATATGGTTATGCGCCAGGCGTTGAAACCACGACTGGTCCGCTGGGGCAAGGTATTACGAACGCTGTGGGTATGGCGTTGGCTGAGAAAACCTTGGCGGCACAGTTTAATAAACCAGGGCATAATATTGTTGACCACCATACATATGTATTCCTGGGGGATGGATGTTTGATGGAAGGGATTTCCCATGAAGCATGTTCACTGGCAGGCACGCTTGGCCTAGGGAAGCTTATCGCATTCTGGGATGATAATGGTATTTCCATTGATGGGGAAGTAGAAGGCTGGTTTACCGATGATACACCCAAGCGCTTTGAAGCATACGGCTGGCAAGTGATTCGTGATGTTGATGGCCATGATGCTGATGAGATTAAGGCAGCGATTGAAGCGGCTAAAGCGGAAACGGGTAAACCAACCATGATTTGTTGTAAAACCATTATTGGTTTTGGTTCGCCAAACAAGGCAGGCTCTCATGACTGTCATGGTGCGGCACTGGGCGAAGAAGAAATTGCCTTGGCGCGTAAAGAACTGAACTGGCCCTTCCCTCCATTTGAGATTCCTGAGGATGTTTATGCGGGCTGGGATCATAAAGATGCTGGTCAAGCGTCTGAAGCAGCCTGGAACAAGGCCTTTGAAGCGTATGCTGCTGAATATCCAGAAGAAGCAAAAGAGTTTACTCGCCGTATGAGTGGTGAGTTGTCAGCAAATTGGGAAGCTGGTGCTGATGCTTTTATTGCGGCAGTTGCTGCTGAGGGTCCAACGATTGCGTCGCGCAAAGCTTCACAAAATGCAATTGAAGGATTGTCTAAAATCACACCTGAGTTTTTGGGCGGCTCTGCCGACCTTGCGGGCTCGAACCTGACATTGTGGTCTGGTGCCAAGCCAGTGGTTAAGCATGCTGATGGCAATTATGTCAATTATGGTGTGCGTGAATTTGGTATGGCTGCTATGATTAATGGTATTGCCTTGCATGGTGGCTTTATACCCTTTGGCGCAACCTTTCTGATGTTTTCAGAATACGCGCGCAATGCGCTGCGTATGGCAGCCTTGATGAAACAAAGGCATATCGAAGTATTTACACATGATTCCATAGGCTTGGGCGAAGATGGGCCTACGCATCAACCTGTGGAGCAAACGGCAACATTGCGCATGATTCCCAATATGGATGTATGGCGACCATGCGACGCAGTAGAAACTGCTGTGGCATGGAAAATAGCCATCAAGAATGCAACACGTCCAACATCTCTGATTCTTTCACGTCAAAACCTGGCTCATCAGGCGCGCACGGCTGAGCAAATCAAGCTGATTGAGCGCGGTGGTTATATTTTGAAAGATTCGGACGGTGAGCCAGACGTGATTGTGATTGCTACAGGTTCCGAGGTTGCTTTGGCTATGGATGCGGCAGCTGCTTCGGATAAAAATGTTCGCGTGGTTTCCATGCCATCAACCAATGTGTTTGATGAGCAGGATGAAGCCTATAGAGAATCTGTATTACCAGCATCGGTGACAGCTCGTGTTGCTGTTGAAGCAGGTGTAACAGGCTTTTGGGCTAAATATGTGGGCTTGAATGGTAAGGTTGTAGGTATTGATACTTTTGGTGAGTCAGCACCTGCGAATGAGCTGTTTGAAATGTTTGGCTTTACTGTGGATGCAGTGAAAGCTGCTATTGATGAAGTTGCTTAAGTTTTAAAAAAGGAGAGGAGAGAAGTATGACAATTAAAGTTGGTATTAATGGGTTTGGCCGTATTGGCCGCATGGTTTTCCGTGCAATCAAAAAGGATTTTCCCAATCTGGAAGTGGTCGGTATTAACGATCTGTTAGATAATGAGTATCTGGCATATATGTTGAAATATGACACGGCTCATGGTCGTTTTGATGGTGAAGTTACAGCTGTAGATGACACATCGTTTACTGTAGATGGCAAAAAAATTCGTCTTTCTGCGGAGCGTGACCCCGCCAATCTGAAATGGGATGAAATTGGTGCGGATTTGGTGATTGACAGTACAGGCTTTTTCCTGACACAAGAAAGCTGCGAAGCGCACCTTAAAGCAGGGGCGAAAAAAGTGGTTCAATCAGCGCCATGTAAAGATGGTGGCCCGATGTTTGTTTATGGTGTAAACCATGAAACATACAATGGTGAGTCTATCATTTCGGCTGCATCATGTACTACCAACTGCTTAGCACCTGTAGCCAAGGTTCTTCATGATAACTGGGGGCTAAAACGTGGTTTGATGACAACCGTACATGCTGCGACAGCAACACAGAAAACGGTGGATGGCCCATCCATGAAAGATTGGCGTGGTGGTCGCGCGGTATTTGAAAACATTATTCCATCCTCAACAGGTGCAGCAAAAGCTGTGGGCGTGGTGCTTCCTGAATTGAATGGCAAGTTGACGGGTATGGCTTTCCGTATTCCATCGGTGGATGTATCGGTCGTTGATTTGACTTGTGAATTGAATAAACCAGCGTCCTATGCAGATATTTGTGCTGCCATGAAAGAAGCTTCTGAAGGCTCCCTTAAAGGCACACTTCAGTATACAGATGAGATGGTTGTTTCATCAGACTTCCGTGGTATCAGTGCATCTTCAATTTTTGATGCGGATGCGGGTATTGCATTGGATGATACATTTGTAAAAGTCGTGTCCTGGTATGACAACGAGTACGGGTATACATGCAATATGTTAAGATTGGTTGAACACGTAGGTCAGTAAAATTACCGTGGGGCTTTGGTTTTTGCTAAAGCCCTGCGTTTGTTTTTGTTTGTTCGTCAGAGTAACCAAAAACAAACGTAATCATGTAAAAGAGAGGAGAAAGCATGTCTGTAATTAAAATGACTGACCTGGACTTGTCAGGAAAACGAGTTCTTATACGCCAGGATTTAAACGTACCTATCGCGGATGGTCAGGTGTCATCAGATAAACGTATTCGCGCATCGTTACCAACACTGGAGCATTGCATCAAGGCAGGCGCAAAGGTGATGGTGATGTCACATTTGGGTCGCCCTACAGAGGGTGAGCCTGTATCTGAATTTTCATTGGCGCCCGTTGCTGCTCACATGACCAAGCTTTTGGGGCAGGATGTCAGGTTGGTGACAGATTATGTTGGTACTGATGTTGAGGTTGATGAAGGTGAGGTTGTGTTGCTTGAAAATGTGCGCTTCAATGTTGGTGAAAAGAAAAATGATGAAACCCTATCCAGGCAATACGCGGCATTATGCGATGTTTATGTCATGGATGCGTTTGGTACAGCGCATCGCGCGCAAGCTTCAACCCATGGTGTGGGTCAGTTTGCGCCTACAGCTTGCGCGGGCCCTTTGCTTGCTGGGGAATTGGAGGCTTTGGGTAAAGCATTAGATAATCCCGCTCGCCCTATGGTTGCTATTGTGGGTGGTTCTAAAGTTTCCACAAAGCTTACTGTACTTGAGTCCTTATCAAAAATTGTTGATCAGTTGGTGGTCGGTGGTGGCATCGCCAATACGTTTATCGCAGCGGCAGGTTATTCGGTTGGAAAATCGCTTTATGAGCCAGATTTGATTGACACATGCAAACGCTTGACAGCGGATGCGCAAGCCAATGGTGGTTCCATCCCTGTGCCTACGGATATTGTTTGTGCCAAAGAGTTTTCACCGACGGCTGAGGCAACTTTGAAAAAAGTGGATGAGTGCCTTGATGATGATATGATTTTTGATATTGGCCCGGAATCGGCAGAAGCCTTGGCTGAAATTATCAAAAATGCAGGGACGATTGTATGGAATGGTCCTGTAGGTGTATTTGAGTTTGATCAGTTTGGTGAAGGTACCAAAACGATTTCACTTGCTATCGCGGAATCTTCAGCATTTTCCATTGCTGGTGGTGGTGATACGCTGGCAGCAGTTGATAAATATGATATTGCAGACAAAGTATCTTATATCTCAACGGGTGGTGGTGCTTTTCTGGAATTTTTGGAAGGCAAGAAGTTGCCAGCAGTTGCCATGCTTGAGGAACGTGCAAAATAATGACTGAACATATTCGCAGGACAAAAATTGTAGCCACGATTGGCCCAGCTTCGGAATC
This sequence comes from uncultured Zetaproteobacteria bacterium, assembly GCA_964558615.1. Lineage (GTDB taxonomy): Bacteria > Pseudomonadota > Zetaproteobacteria > Mariprofundales > Mariprofundaceae > Ghiorsea. Next base: position 2,205 of record CAZLES010000034.1, on the reverse strand, counting down.
TCCAGAGATGCTGGAAAAGATGATTGCGGCAGGCGTGAACGTGGTTCGTCTGAACTTTTCTCATGGTACACCGGAAGAGCATAGAATGCGTGCCGAAAATGTACGCGCCGCGGCGAAAAAGAATGGTGTTGTTGTCGGTATATTGGCAGATATGCAAGGCCCTAAAATTCGTTGTGGCAAGTTTAAACAGGGCAAAACCATGCTTCAGGTTGGGCAAAAATTTATTCTTGATGCGGCTCTGGGTCTGGATGATGGTGATGATGAAAGGGTTGGGCTGACCTACAAGGAACTGGTTAATGATGTTGAGCCTGGCGCGCGCCTGTTGCTGAATGATGGCTTGATTGTGATGGATGTTGATGAAGTCATAGGACAAGAAATTCACTGCACTGTTGTTGTCGGTGGTGTGTTGTCCAACAACAAGGGTATTAATCGCGCGGGAGGCGGTTTATCGGCGGAAGCACTCACAGAAAAAGATAAGGAAGATATTAAAACCGCATGCGCTATTGGTGTGGATTATATTGCGATTTCTTTTCCTCGTGATGGCAAGGATATGGACTATGCCCGTTCTCTGGTAGAGGCTGAGGGCTCTGGCGCTCGACTTGTGGCCAAGGTTGAACGCGCGGAAGCCGTGCAAGATGAAAACTTGAAAGCCATTATGGAATCATCGGATGCGGTGATGGTTGCGCGTGGTGATTTAGGCGTTGAAATTGGTGATGCGGCAGTTCCTCCTGTGCAGAAGAAAATGCTGCGTATGGCTCCGAAATACAATTGCCCTGTTATTGTTGCGACACAGATGATGGAATCCATGTGTGAGAATCCGATTCCTACACGTGCGGAGGTGAATGATTGCGCTAATGCCGTATTAGATGGCACAGATGCAGTCATGCTTTCGGGCGAATCGGCAGCAGGGCGTTACCCTGTAGAAGCTGTGCTTGCCATGCATAGAACCTGTGTTGAGACAGAAAAGCAAAAGGTATTGCCATCTTCACAAACACGTGATCCAAGGTTTCCTCCCCATTCTGTAGATGAGTGTATCGCAAGGCAGGC
>CAZLES010000034.1:0-1058 GCA_964558615.1 uncultured Zetaproteobacteria bacterium | reverse complement strand
ATGGGTGAGTCCGGGGGTACCAATGCGATGAAAATCATCAGTGTAAAATAAAGTTTAATAAACTATAAACAGGAAGAGGAGTACAACATGGCATTAATTTCATTACGTCAACTATTGGATCATGCAGCTGAAAACGACTACGGCATGCCGGCATTCAATGTGAATAATATGGAGCAGGTTCATGCAATCATGGAAGCCGCGGATGAGGTGAATTCACCTGTCATCATGCAAGGTTCCGCGGGCGCGCGCAGTTACGCAGGGGAGCCTTTCTTGCGTCATTTGGTTTCTGCAGCAATTGAGCAGTATCCGCATATTCCAGTGGTAATGCATCAGGACCACGGATCTGAGCCGGCGGTTTGTCTGCGTTCTATTCAGTCTGGTTTTTCATCGGTGATGATGGATGGCTCGTTGATGCCTGACATGAAAACACCTGCGACATTTGAATATAATGTTGAGGTTACCAGAAAAGTATGTGAAATGGCACACGCAGGTGGTGTATCCGTTGAAGGTGAACTGGGTTGTTTGGGTTCATTGGAAACAGGCATGATGGGTGAAGAAGATGGTCATGGTGCAGAAGGTGCACTGGATATGGATCAGCTATTAACAGATGTTGATGAAGCTGTGAATTTCGTTGAGCAAACGGGTGTGGATGCGTTAGCGATTGCTATTGGTACATCGCATGGCGCATACAAATTTACCAAACCACCAACAGGTGAAGTGTTGCGTATTGATCGTATTGAAGAAATTCATGCGGCACTACCCAACACGCACCTGGTGATGCATGGTTCATCTTCAGTGCCACAAGACTGGTTGAAGGTCATCAATGAATATGGTGGCGATATGGGTGAAACGTATGGTGTACCTGTTGAAGAAATTGTACAGGGTATTAAATCCGGTGTACGCAAGGTCAATATTGACACGGATTTGCGTATGGCTTCTACAGGTGCGATTCGCCGTCATTTGGCAGAAAATCCATCCAATTTTGACCCTCGCAAATACTACAAAGCAGCAAAAGATGCGATGAAAGATATTTGCAAGGCGCGCTTTGAGGCGTTTGG